>BTQV01000039.1:0-10042 GCA_036986055.1 Thermodesulfobacteriota bacterium | reverse complement strand
CTGGTGCCCAGGGACGGAATCGAACCGCCGACACGAGGATTTTCAGTCCTCTGCTCTACCGACTGAGCTACCTGGGCGTTTAAGTTAATTATTTAAGTTAATTTAAAGGCCCTGTGTTGTCAAGATATTTCAACTGGTTAAGATTTGGAGATTTTGCTTTCTTCGCCCCTTTGTCCTCGCTCCCGCCCCCATAACCCGGCATCAGGTGTTTTCAATCGAAGGAAGAAGGGGTCAGCGCCTATTTATGGCCGAGGACGTAAGTGTTTTTTCCGTGAACGCTCTTGTCGGGTAACCCTTCCTTGATATACCTGATCCGATCAAGCACGGGCGGGTGGGAGTAGTTGAAAAAGACGTAGAGGGGGTGGGGGTGGAGGTTTGAGAGGTTGTCCACCGAAAGTTTCGCCAAGGCCTTTATCATGGCCGAGCGGTCTCCCGTAAGGCGGCTGGCGAAGAGGTCGGCCTCCCTCTCTCTTTTTCTTGAGATGTAGTTGAAAAAGGCGCCGGTCGGCAAGGCCGCCATGGAGAGTAAAAAACCCATTATCACGACGTTACTGAAAAAGGTCGGAGACTCGATGTTAAAGAGTTCCGTCAGGACCCCGAGCCTGAAAAGTTTCCAGGAAATATAGAGGACCACAAGGGTCACGACGCCTGTGAGGACAATTTGTTTGAAGATATGCTTTTTCTTCCAGTGGCCCGCCTCGTGAGCGACGATTGCGAGGACCTCCGCGCCGTTTAATCCCTTTAAAAGCGTATCGTAGAGGACAATGCGTTTTGTCCTGCCCACGCCCGTAAAATAGGCGTTAGTGTGCCTGGTCCTCGTCGAGGCGTCCATCCTGAAGACCTTCGCCACCTTTATCCCCGCCCTTTCGGCGAGGTTTTTAAGCCCCGTCGCGAGGGTCTCGTCTTCAAGTGGGGTGAACTTGTTGAAGAGCGGTTCAATTACATAGGGCGAGACATATATCATAACCACTACGAAAAGGGACAGGAGCAGCCATATCCAGAGCCACCAGAGGCCGGGGCTTTTTTCCACTATATAGAGTCCCGATGAAACAAGGGCGGCGATAATGACCGTTGATATTAACAGAGATTTAAGGAGGTCTGTGAACCAGAGGGTCTTGTGCGCGGCGTTGAAGCCGAAGTTGCTCTCGATCCTGAAGGTCCGGTAATAGCTGAGCGGTATTTCCAGCGCGAACTTTATAAAAAAGAGGATGAGAAAAAAGAGCAGTCCTTTTACTGTAAAGGAGAGGTCCATGGACGCTATCCACGAGTTGAATCCGTTCATGATGCCGGTAAAGAGGAAGAGGATAATCAGGACCTTGTTGAAGAGAGAATCGAGAAGGGCGAATTTGAAGTTTTCCAGAAAATATCTCCGCGCCCTTGAGGGAAAGTCGCGGTCGGCGGTCTCCTCGAACTCCGGCGGTACCGTTTCCGGCGCCCTCTTTAGAGACCTGACGTTCAGGTAATCGAGGAGGTAGTCAAAGGCGCTTAGAAGGAGATATACGGCGAGTATGAGGATAAGTTTTTGTGCCATGAGTCTTTTTCGTCCGAAAAGCAGTTGAAAAGAATTTGCCCGTGATCTTAAAGGGCAGGCGCAAATTTTACCCCGCAAAGCGCCTCTTGTAAAGGGGCCTTGAAGACGGAGCTTGAAAAAGGGGCCTGAAAAAGGGATGGTGATGCTTGATACACTCAGCCATAGAGGTTAATCGGGCAGGCCCTGCACTGGAGTTTCGCCCCCCCTTTCTCCAGAGAGGTCTTCGCCGGAGTTTAAAGCGAACTCCGGTCTTCTAAGCCGGGCCATACTCCTGTAAGCCGAGTAACTTTTAAGGACCTTCTTTGTATAGTTTCTCGTCTCCGTATAGGGGATTGATTCTATGAACTCGTCTGGCTCCCGTGAAAGACTTTCGGTCCATCTCTTCACGGCCACTGGCCCTGCGTTGTATCCGGCTACGGCCAGCACTATGTCATCGTTGAATTTACGCAAAAGGTAGGCGAGGTACCATGAACCGAGCCTTATATTGGTATCGGGACGGGAGAGTTCTTCGACGTCAAAATCCTTCTCACCGGATTTCATTACGATGAATTTAGCGGTATCGGGCATTATCTGCATAAGGCCCACGGCCCCGGTCCTGGATATTGTGTCGGGGTTAAAAGTGCTCTCCTCTCTTATGACGGCGGCCACAAGGAGCGGGTCTATGGCGCCTGAAAGGCCTTTTTCCCTTATATATTCTACTACCTTCATGGGAAAGGAAATCCTCAGAAGGTCGGCGCTCACGCCCGCTCTGTCTCCGTTCAAGACGTCAAAATACCGTCCGTAAATATTTATTGCGCGGTAAAAGTCGCCGGCCCTGTAGAAGAGGCGCATGAGGTCGAAGAGCTCGCCCCTGTCCGGCGGGTATCTTTTTTCAACGGCGTCGAATTCCCGTGTCGCCTCTTTTGCAAGTCCCAGTGTTAAAAGTTCTTTTGCCGCGCGGTAGCGTTGCTCTTTTAAGGGTACTGATCGGGGTTCTTCGGAAATCTGGAATTCTCCCGCGCCTCCGTTAACACCGGGGTTATTATCGTATATGCCGGGTGTTAAAATGGAGAGACGCTCCCCGGCCCTCATGCAGTAATAACTTATGTAGCCTGTACACGCCTTTTCATACTCCGCGGCCGCCTCCTCCATACGCCCCGTGTTCTCAAGGCTCCGTGCCCCCCAGTAAATGAATTTCGCCCGCGTGCTTTTGGAAAAACCCCTTCCCCTGTAGGCGCTGAAGGTTTTGTACGCCTCCGTGTATCTGCCAAGCCGGTACTCCGTCCACCCCACCCGCCAGAGCGCCTCGGCTCCGTACCGGGTATTCCTGAAGGTTCCGAGCACCCTCGCGTATGCGCCGAAGGCCCTGTCAGTCTCGCCTCTCTCCTCATGGAACCTTCCGGCAAGGAGCAGGACCTTTGCCGCCGCCGTGCTCTTTGGGAACCTTTTAAGGACGGTCTTTGTGGACTTTAAAAAGAGTTCGTCCTCGCCGAGCCTCAGCGCCGCGGTGGAGAGGAGCAGCAGGGCTGTTTTCTCATCTTTTGAATCCCGGGATTTAAGTTTCAGGAAATTGTTTATTACCTTTTCGGCTTTTTCGTATTTGCGGAGCCTGAAGAGCGTATCCACATAGGGGAGATAAACCCTGTATACGTCGCGTCCCGTGCCATTGTCGATTATCCATGAAAACTCTTTCGAGGCTTGCCTGAAACGCGAGGAGCGGAAAAAGGCCCTGGCCCGCGATACCCTCTCGTCAACGGTAAACCCCGCCGTTCCTTTAACGTCCTTCTTCAACTCATTAAATAAATTTTCGGCTTCAACGGCGTCAACGCCAGCCGGGTATCTTACGAGTATCTCCCTTAATTTCTCCAAGGCCCGGTCCGGTTCGTTCAATTTTATGGAAATAAGAGCGCCCCGGAGGAGCGCTTCCGAGATGCGCGGGTCCTGGGGATAAGCCGCGGCGAATCTATCGAGTGCCTTTCGGGCCTGGGTTGGTCTTGCCGCCTCATCGAGAGCCAGCCCCCTTTCAAATAGGGCCGAGGCCATGGTGAGAGAACCGGGGTGTTCTTCCATAAGTGCACCGTAGGTCTCAATGGCCTGCTCTAGGTCGCCGTTAACTTTATAAGAGCGGGCAAGGTAGAGCAGGACATAGTCCCGGATGTGGGTTAGCGTCAGGGCTTCTTTAAAATAAGCGGGGGCGTCAGGGTCCTTTGATTCAAGGGCGCTCATGCCGAGAACAAAGGCGGCCCTTTTTCCCCATAAGGCATGGGGGTGGTCTTGGCGGAGATTCTTCAGCTTGATCTCGGACTCAGGGGTTTTGCCGAAGAGACGCTCGTTAAAGGCCGAATCGAAATATGCCTTTAGCATGAGGTCTTCGTCGCCGGAGTCTTTTGCCGCCTGCGGTTGACGGATAGTACCTGTGCCCTGCCGGAGAAAAGAGCACGACGAGAGGGAGAAGCCTAAAAAAACAGTCAAGATAACGGCGAATGCTCTTCCAACGGTAATTTTTTTTATTATTCCAGGCATTATTTTTTCAGTGAGAGAAGACCTTAAACTGTTTTCCGCCTTAAACCCGTAGCGTCCGTCTTTTTTAATATCCATCCTGTTTAACGAAGTATAGCACAACCCCTTCCTGCATCAAATTGTCTTAGGTCACAGCCTCCGGCTTCTTTGCCGGATACGTCAAAGACTTGAATAACACGCCGTAAGGTGTATAATCTAAGGTTCTCAGTAAGCGTTAAAAGGGAGGTTTTTATGGAAGAGTTGCAAAGGGTCGCCGAGGACCCGCAGATAGCCTATTTCTCAATGGAGATAGGGCTCACCGATGAGATACGTACCTTTTCAGGGGGACTTGGAATACTCGCCGGCGATACGTTAAAGAGCGCCGCCGAGCTTAATATCCCAATGATAGCGGTGACGCTTGCGTCGAGAAAGGGGTTTTTCAGACAGCACCTCGACGCCGAGGGGCGTCAGACCGAAGAGCCCGACGATTGGGGCCTCGAGGAAAAACTTCAGCCCATTCCCAGGAAAGTCCATGTCAGGATAGAGGGCAGGGACGTTGCCGTAAGGGCCTGGTGCTATAAGGTCGCATGCCCGGTTACCGACTGGAAGGTGCCCATATTCTATCTCGATACGAACCTCCCCGAGAATGACGAGCTGGACAGGGGCCTTACCGATTGCCTTTACGGGGGCGACAAGCGCTACAGGCTGAAGCAGGAGATTATCCTCGGCATAGGCGGGGTCTTGATGCTCAACGCCCTGGGGTTCAGGGTAAAAAAATACCACATGAACGAGGGGCACGCCGCCTTTCTTACGCTCGAGCTCCTGAGGAGGTTCAAGCGGGACATAGAATCCGTATGGGACGAAAAAGAGGTCTGGGATTTTGAGCGCGTAAAGAACCTCTGCGTCTTTACGACCCACACACCCGTTGAGGCTGGCCACGACAGGTTCCCCTATGACATGGTAAAAGAGGTTATCGGTGAGTTTATACCCCTTGACGTACTAAAGGAACTCGCGGGAAGCGACGACCTCAACATGACACTGCTTGCCATGAACCTGAGCAAGTATATAAACGGGGTGGCCAAAAAGCACGGAGAGGTCTCAAGGGGTCTTTTCCCCGGGTACGAAATAAAGGCGATAACCAACGGGGTGCATTCCCACACGTGGACATACAAGAGTTTCGCGAGGCTATATGACCGGTACCTTCCCGGATGGGCGAACGAGCCGGAGCTTTTCGTGAGGGTGGACAAGATCCCGGCGGACGAAATCTGGGACGCCCACATGGATGCCAAGAAGGAGCTTATAGATTGCGTCAATGAGAAGACGGGCGTCGGCATGGACTATGACACTCTCACCATGGGGTTCGCAAGGAGGGCCACTTCCTATAAACGGGCCAACATGCTCTTTTCCGATATCGAGAGGCTCAAGCGTATAGGCGGGGGTAAGTTACAGATAATCTATGCGGGTAAGGCACACCCGCGGGACTCCGAGGGCAAGAGGATAATCGAGGATATATTCCGCAAGATTGCGGAACTCAAGGGCTCGGTAAAGGCGGTCTTTCTTGAGAATTATAATATCGACCTTGCAAAGAAGCTGGTTTCGGGCGTCGACGTATGGCTCAACACCCCCATGAGGCCGCGAGAGGCCTCGGGCACGAGCGGGATGAAGGCCGCGCATAACGGTGTGTTGAACTTCAGCGTCCTCGACGGCTGGTGGCTGGAGGGCCATATCGAGGGGTACACGGGTTGGTCCATAGGGCCGGGGCAGGCCGAATCGGTCCTTTCGCACGGCACCTCCGATGTGGAGGACCTGTACGGTAAACTTGAAAAAGAGATAATACCCATTTATTACGAAAACAGGGGCCTCTGGATAAAGATGATGGAGAGCGCCATAGGCAAGATAGCCTATTATTTCAACTCCCACAGGATGATGCGCAGGTACGTGACAGAGGCCTATATCAGGTAATTTTTGTTATGCTTCGTCTCCGAGTTGGCGGCGGATAAGCACGGACAAAAAATTTCGGGGCTCTAAAGTGGGCGAGACCATCGAAAAGAAGATAAAGAAGGCCAAGTCCATCCTCGCAGGAAACTGGACGGGCGCCTACACCATGCCCGCCCGCCGGCTCTACCCCCACCAGTGGAACTGGGACTCGGGCTTTGTGGCCATCGGCTACTCGCACTATAATACTGACCACGCCGTCCTGGAACTTAAAAGCCTTTTCAGCGGCCAGTGGCATAACGGCATGCTCCCCCAGATAGTCTTTAATGAAGAGAGGCTCGGCCAATACTTTCCCGAGCCCGACTTTTGGCAGACTGAAGGGACAAAAAACGCGCCCGCCGGGGTCCTTACCTCGGGGATTACCATGCCGCCCATACACGCTCTCGCCGTCTTGAAGGTCTTTGAAAACGCCCGCCGTCCCGCCGAAGTCAAACCATTTCTCCAGTGGATTTACCCGAAGCTCCTTGCCTTTCACAGGTATCTTTACAGGGAGCGTGACCCCGAAGGCACGGGCCTTGTCTATATAAGGCACCCCTGGGAGTCGGGTATGGACAATTCCCCCATGTGGGATATGGTTTTAAAAAAGATAGACTTGAAGAAGGCGGAGTTACCCCCCTATGAGCGCAGGGACCTTGGAAGCGAGACCCCTGAGACAAGACCCGGCGACGAGCACTACGACCGCTTCGTCTACCTCGTCGACCTTTTCAGGAGGCTTGGTTACGACGAGAAAGCGATACGAAAGGAGTGCCCCTTCCTCATATACGGCCCCCTCTTCAACTCCGTGCTCGCCGCCTCCAATGAGGCGCTCATAAAACTTTCCCACATCCTTAAAAGACCTTCCCAGGAACCACAGGAGTGGTTCGACGCCACGAACACTGCCATAAGAAAAACCCTTTATCACGGCGAACACGGGATGTTCGATTTTTACGACCTTACGGAAAAGAGGCTCCTCGACGTGGATACCGCCGCCGGCTTTCTCCCGCTCTTTTCCGGCTCGGCTACAATTGAGCAGGCTTCGCGCCTCTACGACTATCTCAACTCAAAGAGTTTTTGCGCGCTTCACCAGGGTAGTTGCTTCTCCATACCGAACTACGACAGGGAGAAGGAGGGGTTCGAAAGAAGGAACTACTGGCGCGGCCCTATATGGATAAACATAAACTGGATGATTATGCAGGGGCTCAGGCGTTACGGCTTCGTGCAGAAATCCGATTCCGTGGCCAAGGACATACTCGAACTTCCCGTGAGGTTCGGTTTTTACGAATACTATGACTCCTTTGACGGCCGGGGTTACGGGTCAGAGAATTTTTCATGGACGGCGGCCCTCTTTATAGACACGGCCTATGAGACGTTCAAAAAGACGGGCGAGAGGCCTTTGCTCGCGAGGATAACGGGAAGACTCCGGGGCGACTATGTGCTTAACGACGGCATCGAGGCGGCGGACGTAGCCGGGGAGAAATTACCTCAACTCATGCTCTCCACCATAAAGGATATCAAGTCGGAATATTATACGGACAGGGGCATAGTCGACTATGACGCCATAAAAAAATCCATTGAGTTCAAGGAGTATAAAAAGATTGCGGCGGGGCTCAGGGACTTTGACCTGAAGGCGCTTCAGGGGGAACGGGAAAAACTCGCCTTCTGGATAGACCTCTACAATACAATAGTCGTTGACGGGATTATCGCCCTTGACATAAAGAGCTCCGTAAAGGAGGTGCTCGGCTTCTTTACGAGGGTAAAGTACATTATAGCGGGACACGGGTTTTCTCCCGACGATATCGAGCACGGCATACTCAGGGCCAACGCCCGCCCGCCCATGCACGCTTTCAGGCAGTTCAACCCCTTTGACGCAAGAAAGGCCTTTGCGCTGGACAGCGTGGACCCGAGGATACATTTCGCCCTTGTCTGCGGCTCGCGTTCCTGCGCGCCGATAAAATTTTACACACCTGAGAATATCGACGATGAACTGGAGACGGCAACTATAAACTTCGTAAACAGTTCGGAGGTGATAGTGGTGCCCGAGGAGAAGAAGATTATCATCTCCATGATATTCAAGTGGTATGAAAGGGATTTTGGCGGAAGAGACGGCGTCATTGATTTTATAGGCAAATACATCGTCGATGAGGGGAAGAGGGGTTTTGTCGCGAGGGAGAAGGGGAATATAAAGATAGAGTACCTCTATTACGACTGGAACCTGAACAAATAACCTTACGCGCCTTGCGCCCGCCCACTCTCCCGAAGACGGATGTCTCCTTCTTTTCCACCCTCGCGCGGCCCGGTATGATTTGCGCTGAGACGACTGAAAATGTTATATTGAGCTTCATGCAAGTTTGCCCGTCTCACAGGTTTTTTTTACTCATGTCAATATCCCCAAAGGCCTCAAACCGCCGGAAGACCGGAAATGTCCACTGAAAAATTTAAAATAATAAGGCCGCCCTCCTCTACCTTTGTCTTCGCCCTCCTCGTTGTTTTTTTTCTCACATGTTCCGTCGCCGTTAACGCCGCCTCCATAGTGCCGCTCTCAGAGCAGGCAGTGACTGAAACACCCGAAGCCGAGGTGGTAAAGATATTAGTAAGGCTCGACGCAAGACCGCCCTTGAAGGCGGTTAGCTTTGACGACAGGGACGGTCTCAACATCATGGAGGCGGCGCTCATGGCCGTCATGATTAACCCCGGCCTTGTGAAGGTCCGGGAGAGAAAGGGGCTCAAAGGCCCTCAACTTGTCAAGGCCGGCATATTGGCGCCCCTTAAACTCGCTTACAGCGTCAAGGGCGCCCGCGGCTCTCCCGGGGGAAAGCAAACCCCTCAGCCCGGTCTTGGCCGTAAGATAATGACCCGTGTGGCCGGCCTGTCGGCGGGTGCGGCCCGGCGGGATAAAAGCGGGCTCGTTGAGATCGACGCGGCCTGGCGTGAGTGGCAGGTCTTTGTCGCGGCCCGCCTTTATTTTTCAAGGCGTGAAGGGGCACAGAGACGCGTCAAGACCTTAAGGGGCCTCAGGAACGTATACAAGGGGCTCTTCAAGGCTATTCAAAAACACTCCCCGGGGAAAAGAGGAGACAATGACCTCTCGGCGGCGAGGTCGGGTTTCGACGGAGCCAGGGAGAACCTTAAAAAGGCTGAGGAGTACCTTGACCTGGTAAGGGTTCAACTAAGTCACGTGCTTGGCATCCCGCCTTCAGTCACGGTAAAACTGGAGCGCCGCCCTGATGCCCCCTACAGGGGAAAGTTGCCGGCGGCAAAGGCACTGCTAAAAGACATGGACAAAAAACGCCTCGACCTTATCGCCCTGAAAACGGGGATTCAAGACGAAGACGGACGGTTACGGGGAAGGATACTTTCGCGGTTCCCGCAGATAGACGTCACCGTGCCTCAGAACCCCGCGGCGTACGAGAACCTCTTTTCCAAGTCGGGGATTAACATAGGCATTCCCGTTTTAAGGCTCGACCACGGCTTTATATCCGTGGGAGAGGCCGAGAGCGGTGAACTAATGGAGGTCTATAAAGAAAGGCTCGACGAGGCAAAACAATTGGTTCCTCTCATTATCGTGAACATGAAACGTTCCACGGACAGGCTCGCGGAGATTGACAGGGCCCTGCCGGGATTAAGAAAGAAGGTAAAGAGGTACGCGAAGGTGTCCGGCAGGGGTAAAAACCTCGTGCACTACTACAGGGCCACCGAAGAACTCCTCCTTACGGAACTCTTGCGCTTGAAGTATGAAAGGCGGCTCGGAGACCTTGAGTCGGCCCTTGAGGCCGCCACTGGCAGGGTTTTTGTCGGAAGCCCCCAGCGTCAGGTAAAGAGATAAAATTTTTTGTCTGTATCTTTTAAGTGAAAAACCCCAAAAACCACTATCCCTTTTGGCAGGGACGCAAAAAAAGAGGGGGCCATAAAAATATGGCCCCCTCTTTTAATTAACAAATAAATGGTGCCGAAGGGGGGATTCGAACCCCCATGGGTCGCCCCACCACCCCCTCAAGATGGCGTGTCTACCAATTCCACCACTTCGGCGTTTTTTCCTGCCGTGTGTACTTCCCTGATTAC
>BTQV01000038.1:0-10063 GCA_036986055.1 Thermodesulfobacteriota bacterium | reverse complement strand
ATAACCGCGCCTGTGGCGCCGGCATCAAGGCCCTTCACCTCAAACCGTTTCGCACGGACGAGAGCCAGGCCCCTTTGAGGCAGAGTTACCCAGGCGCCTCGCCCGGAGACCTCTCCACTGACCCTGATGGCTTCGGGGGCGTAGGTCAGCCCCCCGCGCCAGGTAATCTTTTCAGCGCTGAATTCAGTCTCTTTTCTCAAAGCCCTCAACGCGTTGCCCTTCACGGAGCCGCGGACTTTGAGCCTTTTGCCGGGCCCGTAACGGGCGTCAATTTCAGCCTCCATATCAATAGTCCCGGCAAGGGGAGTCCATGGTTTTGGGACAAATTCGGCAAAGGACGTGACGTCGAGGGATTTTAATTGCAGACCGCCTGTAAGCGCGGGGGTTACGGCGAGCGGGGTGAACTCGGCGTGCAGAGAAAACACCGCTCCCCGGGCCGACCCCTTTAACTCCACCGTCGAGGGGTCTTCGGGCTTCCAGGTCAAAAGGTCAGTGAGCCTCGCGCTGTCCACGGTGAAGGTCTTTTTAATATTTCCGGAACTGTATTTAAGGTCAAAGTCCGTAAGGTCGAAGACATCAACGCCAAGGCCCGACAATATCTTCCACGAAGTGTCTTTGTCTTTCTTCACCCGTGCGGGCCAAACGCCTCCGACACTATAAGCCCCCCCGGGGCCGCGCACAATTACGAGGGCGCCTTTGCTTATGCTCAAGCTCTTTAAATGAATGCGCCTGAAAAGAAGCGCCCAAAGCCTTATCCTCCCCCTCGCCTCAGGGACGCTCAAGACCTGACTTCCCGAGACCCTTACCTCGAGACCCTGGACCGCAACCCTGCCCGTAAAGGGGTTGAAGTCCACATCATCTATAAGGGCCTTGCCTTGGACCCTCGCTGAAAGTGAGCGCTCCAGCGCGTACCTGATGCCGTAGGGGAGGAGGAAGAGGGCCGCGGTCAGGACAAAGACGGATATAAGAGCGAGGATGACCCGCCTTTTCATGAAGAAGGCCCTCCACCGCGTCGCTCTGCTATAAGAGCTTTCTTCGGCCATCCGCTCCTTAACCTCCCAATGGCTTCCGGTAAATTCATGACAGGGCTAAAAGACGGCGAAGGGCAGACCCGGAGTTTTTTACTGGTAAAGCCGAGCCTTTAGCACCACTTTCATATCCCCGGTGTTGGAGGGGTCGCCGTCGGGATGGTAGGCCACCTCGAGCATGTTCCAACCAAGTATGTATTCCGTGGTGTGGTCGGCAAAATGACCGAACCCGGCGGCGTCGGCCTTAAAATAGTTTTCCCCCACAATGCCCAGCGCCTCTCTCTTTCCGCTCCAACTATCCACAATCCAGACGCTGTAAACCCCACCGGGCTTCAAGTGAAAGACATCTATCTCAATGAACCTGTCCGAGGGAACGAACCCGGCAAAACGTATATACACCGTGCCCTTTGCTTCTATTTCAGGGTTCGCCTTTTTAAGGGTAATCTCCTTGCCCCACGATGCGGCCGCCTCGGAAGAGAGGATAAAAAGGCTGAACACTAAAAACAGAACACCGAATATGATTTTTTTTCTCTTTGACATAAGCTGTCCCCCTTCATACGTTAAAGCCTATAGATTAAAGATATACCCTGAAAAACTCCTGTCAAGCGGACTTCATGGAAATTCGCCGCAGCCCTTTCAGCATGAAAGGGTCAACGAGACCGCGGCGGTTGATATTTGAAGAAATCGTGCTATATTAGTAAATACTTCCTTCCAACTTAAAAAAAAGTGAGGCTACAGATGCAACTGGGATTCATAGGTCTCGGCAAAATGGGACTGAACATGGTCACAAGGCTTCTTCGTTCCGAAGGACACGACGTGGTGGTCTTCAACAAGACGAAGGCACCCGTTGAGAGCGCCGTCAAAATAGGGGCGATACGGGCGCGGTCTTTGAGGGAACTGACGGCCAAACTCGAAAAACCCCGCACAATATGGCTTATGATCCCCTCAGGTCCGCCCGTGGACGGGGTCATCGGAAAGCTCCTGCCGCTGCTCTCCAAAGACGACACGATAATCGACGGCGGCAATTCCAATTACAAGGATTCCATGCGGAGGGCGAAGGAACTCTCAAAAATGGGGATTAACTTCCTCGACGCCGGCACGAGCGGAGGCGTATGGGGTCTCACCGAGGGGTATTGCCTCATGGTGGGCGGGAAAAAAAAGGTCTTCAAAAGGGTCAAATCAATATTTGAAACCCTGGCCCCCGAGGGCGGTTTTTCCTACACGGGGCCAAGCGGGGCGGGCCATTACGTCAAGATGGTCCATAACGGCATAGAGTACGGCATGCTCCAGGCATACGCCGAAGGCTTTTCGCTCCTTGAGGCGTCTGACTTTGACCTCGACCTCGAAGACCTCTCCCGTCTCTGGAACCACGGGAGCGTCATAAGGTCATGGCTCCTCGAGCTATGCGAAAACGTCTTCGATAAAGACCCTGACCTCGAAAAGATAAAAGCCTATGTAGAGGACTCGGGCGAAGGCCGCTGGACCATTCTCGACAGCCTTGAAAAGGACAGGCCCTGTCCTGTTATAACCCTTTCACTCCTGTCGAGGTTAAGGTCGAGAGAAGATAACCCATTTGCCGCCAGGGTCATAGCCGCGCTCCGCCATGAATTCGGCGGCCACGGCGTAAAGAAATGATTTTTCTCGCGCTTCCCTGAAAGCCGCATGAGCCTCCTGCGGCTTTTTTTATCGTGACAGACAAAATTTTTCAGTTTAAAAGGGACCTTGATGAAAACGCAAAAACCCTCTCCCACGACCATGATAATCTTCGGTGGCACGGGAGACCTGACAAAAAGAAAACTCCTGCCCGCGCTATACAGGCTCAAGACAATGGGCCTTCTGCCCGAAGTCCTCAACATCGTCGGGTTCTCAATGCGGGAACTCTCAGACGATGACTTCAGAGGGTTCGTAGCCGAATCCATAATAAATTTCTCCGGCCACGGGACCGTTGACCACGATATGGCAAGGGAGATGGCGAAAAAGACCTGGTTCGTCTCCTCGCGCTTTGACGAGGCCGGGGGCTATGAAAGGCTCTCCAAAAGGCTCTCGGAGATAGACAGGGTCTCGGGCTCGAAATGTTCGAGGATTTTTTACCTCGCCACCCCTCCGAGCTTCTTTCCCGTCATCATAGAGCAACTCAGCGCCGCGGGGCTTTCCCAAAGAGATGACGGACAAAAAGAGCTTCCGAAGATTATCATAGAAAAGCCCTTCGGCAGGGACCTTGAGAGCGCGAGGGAATTGAACAACATCGCCCTAAAGGCCTTCACAGAGGAGCAGATATACAGGATCGACCATTATCTCGGGAAGGAGACGGTACAGAACATCCTCTTCTTCAGGTTCGCAAACGGCATCTACGAGCCCATCTGGAACCGCAGGTACGTGGACCATGTTCAGATTACGGCGGCCGAGACATCGGGCGTCGAGTTACGGGGCAAATACTTCGAGGAGGCGGGCACCCTGCGCGACATGGTCCAGAACCATCTCCTCCAACTCCTGAGCCTCGTGGCCATGGAGCCCCCCATAAACGTTGACGCCGAAAGCATACGGGACAAGAAGATCGACCTGCTCGTCTCGCTCCGTCCCATAAGGGGCAAGGATGTAGGTCTCTATACGGTGCGCGGCCAGTACGGCCCCGGCGAGGTGAACGGCAAGGACGTGCCAGGGTACAGGGAGGAGCAGGGCGTAAGAAAGGACTCGTCCACGGAGACCTTTGTGGCCCTGAAGGTCATGATAGACAACTGGAGGTGGGCCGACGTCCCCTTTTATCTCAAGACGGGCAAGCGGCTCAAAAAAAACTTGACCGAGATAGCCATCCACTTCAAGCACGTGCCTCTATGTCTCTTCACAAAGACCATGTCGGGATGCCCGGAGAACAATGTCCTGGTGCTGAAGATCCAGCCCGATGAAGGCATAACCTTCCAGTTCAACGTAAAGAGGCCGGGGTCGAGCAACCGCATGGAGAAGGTCGCCATGGACTTTTCATACCTTGAGACCTTCAAGACCGAACTGCCCAAGGCATATGAGAGGCTTCTTCTCGACTGCATGCTCGGCGACTCCACCCTCTTCCCCCATAAGACGGGCATCGAGGCTTCATGGAACTTTATAACGGACATTTTAAAGGGTTGGGCCGAAGGGCCCGCCCCTGATTTTCCCAATTACCCGGCTGGCTCATGGGGTCCCGCCGAGTCAGACGCGCTGCTGGGGAAGGAAGGCCACGCCTGGCGCAACCCCTAAAAAACCTCCTCAAGTGAATATCAAAAAACCTGAAATTATCGTCTGCAAGGACGAACCGGCCCTTTACCAGAAGGCATGTAATGCCTTTGTTAAAATCGCCGGAGAGAGTATCCGGGACCGGGGGTCTTTCAACGTGGCCCTTTCCGGCGGCCGGACGCCAGCCCCCCTGTACGAGTGCCTCTGCTCACAGGAGACACGGGAAAAGATAGACTGGGCGAGGGTGAATTTTTTCTGGGGCGACGAGAGGTGCGTCCCTCCGGACGACGCAGAGAGCAACTTCCGCATGGCAAAGGAAAAACTCCTTAACAAACTGAATATCCCTGAAGAAAACATCCACAGGATTAAAGGCGAACTCGGAGAGCAGGGCGCGCATGAATATGAAGAGGAACTCAAGGCCTTCTTCCAGTTGGGGGCCGGGCAAATGCCGCGCTTCGACCTCGTGCTCCTTGGCATGGGCGGCGACGGCCACATTGCTTCGCTCTTTCCCGGCGGCACGGCGGTCAGCGAAGAGGTGTCGATGGTCGCGGCCCAGTACGTTGAAAAATTAAAGGCGCTCAGGATAACCCTCACCCCGCCTGTTATAACGAGCGCGCGAAATATTATCTTCCTCGTAAAAGGCCGCGAAAAATCCCCCACCCTCTACGAGGTGCTGAGAGGAAAATTTGACCCGGTGAGGCTCCCTGCGCAGTTGACCTTCCTCTCAGAGGGCAGTTCCACCTGGTTCGTCGATAAGGAAGCGGCCCTTCTTCTAAAGGATCTTCAAGGCAACGGCGCGCCCGGCGCGCCGGATTAATCCGGGTTCTTTTTGAGCCTCCGGCGTTACGTCCCGCGCTTGTATAGCCCGCTTTCTCTCTGCAGGGGTTTTTCCGACTGCTCACAGATGCGGGCATTTAAGCCTCTCCCTTTAACAAGGCTTATGGGTTTTACAATTAGTGCTTGAAAAAAGAGGCCTTAGAGATTATCTTATAAGTGTTTTTTTACATCGAGCCGTGGAAAAACAAAAACCTTCCACCATGGATGGAATGAATGGATGGAGTGAATTCCGGGACACTGCCCCGTCCGGCACGAACTGAGACAGAGGATATTAAAGCGCCTTAATAGAGAAGCAATAGCATCACCTTTCCCGAACAGGACCGTTTACCTGAAAGAGGAGAAAGAGTGGCAAAACCAAGCGCACCCTTCGAGTTCAAGCAATGCACAAGCATAATCAAGGCCACGGGCATGAAGGCACGGGACCTGAAGGAACTCAGAACCCTTATCTCCATAATAGATGATGCGTCCATCTTCCACCACACCTACCAGTACTTCCTCAAGGGGCACATCATGGAGTACACCAACGACTTCGCTCACTGGGCCGGTGAAGGCCTCGAAGAGCGGGCCCTTTCCGAGCACCTCTCCAATATAGACATCTTCGCCTATAAGGATATTTCTGAACTCAGGGCGAAACTTCTCGCCCAGATAGACACCTATAGCGAGAAATTCCCCGAGCCGAGGGAAGCGATGGAGGGGGACGAATTCTACTTCAACGAGACCGTGACCCTGGTCTTCCCCGTGGGCATAAGGGTAAAAAACCTCGCGGAACTGCTCATGGCCATTAAACACGTGGACGCCGGGAGCATTTACTACCACTTCTACGAGGCGCGCGTACGCCTCGGAGAGGGGGTGGATGACTTTTCAGCGTGGATAAAAGACGTCTTTCAGAAGACGGACCTCGTCAAAAAGATATCCGGGATAGACCTCTTCATGCATAACGTCGAGGGGATAAGGGAACACCTCCTTGAGTTTCTCGAAGACGAGGTCCAGAGGGACATGGAGGTGGTCCACAGATGATAGAGCAATACTCCGGCATAGCCCCGCAGGGGGACCTCATACTCCTTAGAAAACTGGGAGACATCTTCAAGGGCAGGACCGTGCTTAACGTCAACTCGACGCGGGCCGGCGGGGGCGTGGCCGAGATACTCCAGAGGATGACGCCCTTTCTGAAAAGCCTCGGCATAAACGCCAGGTGGGAGGTCCTGGAAGGCGACGCGGAATTCTTCGACATAACCAAGAAGATGCACAACGCCCTGCAGGGCAACTCCGAGAAGATAACCCCCGAGATGTGGCGCCATCACAGGAGCGTTAACGTAACGAACGCCAGGAAGCTGGACCTCGATGCCGACGTCGTCATGATACACGACCCCCAGCCCATCCCCCTCGTGGAACACAAAAAAACGGGCAAGTGGATATGGAGGTGTCACATAGACATCTCCAACCCCAGGCGCGAGGTCTTCGACAGGCTGGGAGCCTACTGCAAGAAATACGACGCCTCGGTCTTTTCCGTCTCAAAGTTCGCGCAGGCCATGGATATGGACGAATTCATAATCCCCCCTTCCATCGATCCCCTGAGCGAAAAGAACATGGAACTCGACGCAGAGGATATAAGCGAGACCCTTGAGAAGTTCCAGATACCTCCAGACAGGCCCATGATACTCCAGGTATCGAGGTTCGACCGGTTCAAGGACCCCGTGGGGGTTATCGAGGCCTACCGCGACGTAAAGAAATACAACGACTGCGTACTCGTACTCGCGGGAAGCCCGGCCACCGACGACCCCGAGGGGGAGATGGTCCTTAAAGAGGTGAAAGAGGCCGCCGCCGATGACCCCGATATCCTCATCCTCATGCTCCCCCCCTTCAGCGACAAGGATATCAACGCCCTACAGCGCGCGGCCACGGTCATCCTCCAGAAATCCCTCAAGGAAGGGTTCGGCCTTACCGTCTCGGAGGCGATGTGGAAGGGCAAGCCCGTTATAGGCGGGGCCGTGGGCGGGATACCCCTGCAGATAGTGCACGGACTTACCGGCTTCCTCGTCCATTCCGTGGAAGGCACGGCCTTCAGGATAAGACAATTCTTCAACAACCCGCAGATGGTGAAGAGGATGGGCGAACAGGGCCGTGAATACGTGAGAAGCAACTTCCTTTTAACGCGCCAAATCCGCGATTACCTCTCCATCTGGCATTCCATTGAAAACAGGGGTAAGGACATCCTTACACTATGAGCGTCAACAGACTAAAGGCCTTTATAGAGGACGGCCTCGTCGAAAAGAACCTCGTGGTGGTCTCCAGCAGGGAGCCCTATATCCACAAGAGGACGCATTCCGGCATAAAGGTCGAGAGGCCGGCGGGAGGGCTCACCTCGGCGATGGACGACATCCTGCGGGCCATAGGCGGGACGTGGGTGGCGTGGGGGAGCGGAAGCGCCGACAGGGACGTAGTCGTCGACGACATGGTAAAGGTCCCCCCTGAAAACCCCTCATATTTATTGAAGAGGGTCTGGCTTACACCGGCGGAGGTAAATAACTACTACCACGGCTACTCAAACAGCGTCCTGTGGCCGCTCTGCCATATCTCGCTTGACCGGGTCTTTTTCATAAAGAGATACTGGCACGACTACGTAAGGGTCAATGAAAAATTCGCCGCCGCCACGGCCGAAAAAACGACCAAAGACTCCATAGCCTGGATCCATGACTACCAACTCTGCCTCGTGCCTTCCATGCTGAGGGAAAAAAGGCCCGACCTCACCATTATGCATTTCTGGCACATCCCCTGGCCCAACTGGTTTGTCCTGAGGGTCTGTCCCCAGGCAAAGGAACTCATCGAGGGTCTTCTCGGCAACGACCTCATCGGTTTCCAGATACCGCTATTCGCCATCAATTTCATGGACTGCGTCAGGGACTGTCTCGACGCTGAAGTGGACTACGACAACGCCACTGTAAGATACAAGGGGCGCCTGACAAGGCTCAAGGCCTTCCCCATAAGCATAGACTACGACAAGTTCAACACGGCGGCC
The DNA here is from genome assembly GCA_036986055.1 of Thermodesulfobacteriota bacterium. Lineage (GTDB taxonomy): Bacteria > Desulfobacterota > GWC2-55-46 > GWC2-55-46 > JADFVP01 > BTQV01. The sequence goes on along the minus strand of BTQV01000038.1, from coordinate 1,975 downwards.
TCGTCAAAGAGGACGGAAAACACCATAAGGAAGGTCCGGGAGCGGTTCAAGATAGAGGGGAAGTTGTGCATAGGCGTTGACAGGCTCGAATACACCAAGGGGTTGTTAAAGAGGCTTCAGGCCATAAATCTCTTCTTCGAAAAATACAGGAGGTTCAGGGGCAAAGTCACCTTCGTGCAGATAGCCGTGCCCACAAGGCTCAGCGACCCCTATCTGACTTACAAAAAGGCCGTAGAGGAACTGGTTGGCAAAATCAACCGCAGGTTCTCCAGAGACGGGTGGGTCCCCATCGTCTACCTCGACAAGAAGGCCGAGTACAGGGACCTCGTCGTCTATTACAGGCTCGCCGACGTCGCCATCGTAAGCTCCGTCTATGACGGTATGAACCTCGTGGCGAAGGAATACGTGGCGTCCCAGTCCGACGAAAAGGGCGTGCTCATACTGAGCGAACTCGCCGGCGCCGCCGAGGAGCTCGAGGGCACCATCCTCGTCAACCCCTACGACATCGAGGACTTCGCCGACAGGATAAAGGAAGCCCTCGACATGCCCATGGCCGAAAAGAAAGCGCGCATGTCCATACTCAGGGCACACGTGGCCGAACACGACATATACAGGTGGATCTCCGACATACTCCGTGAGATATTGACTATCTCGTCGGAAAAGGAACAAAAACAGCGATACCTATTCGACCACGTAAAGGAGCTGAAAAAGAGCATCAAAGGCCGGATGGTCTTCCTCTTCCTCGATTATGACGGCACCCTTACCCCCATCGTCTCAACCCCGGACGAGGCGCGCCTCGCAGATGATATGAGGTCCATCGTCAAGAGGTTAAAGGAAAAAGTGCCTGTGGCCGTAATAAGCGGAAGGAGCCTCGCGGACATCAGGGAACGGGTGGGCATAGAGGGTATCATCTACGCCGGCAACCACGGCGCCGAGGTCTGGGACGGTGAAAAGACCGTTGTGAGCCAGAACCACACTGAAAAGAGGGTCCTTCTCGAAGAACTCATTGTGGAACTGAGAGAGAAACTCGACCATATACACGGCGTAATCGTAGAGGATAAGGGCGTGACCGCCTCCATACACTTCAGGCTCATAAAGCCCAGGGACCTGGCTGAATTCTTCGACATCTTCTCAAGCACCGTCAAGGGGAGCGAGACCGCCTTCAGGATTACCTCGGGCAAGAAGGTCTTTGAGATAAGACCCATCGATATCTGGAACAAGGGCGACGTTGTCGAGTGGATAACCAAAAAAATCATGCCCGGTAGAAAACCCGTCTACATAGGCGACGATACGACCGACGAGGACGCCTACCGCGCGATTAAGGGCAGGGGCGTTTCCATAAACGTAGGCACAAGCGCCGTCTCCGAGTATTGTCTCAACAACCAGGGCGAGGTCAAAAGGTTCCTGGAACTCCTTCTTGGCGTCCTTTAGCAAAGCCCCCCGCTACAGCCTCCGTTAAAACCACGCACCATGCCCGCACCGGCGGATTGGATCGGGGGCCGAGAATTCCTTATTCGGCAATTTTTTAATTTACGCACTTGATTTTACTTTTTTCCCGTCCGCCGCGGCGAGTTGCTTGAAGTTACTGGACCGCAGGGAATCGAGAAAGGCGTACTGGGCCTCTCTCCAGACGCCGTGCACAGGACATGATTTGTCCCTGGAGCAGAGTCCGTCTCGTATGAGGCAGTCGTTCAAGAAGACCGGGCCCTCCACCGCTTCGATTATATCGAGGAGGCTTATCTCTTCCGGGGGCCTTGCGAGCGCGAAACCCCCAACAGGTCCCCTTACCGACCTTACGAACCCCTTCTTCGCCAGGTTCTGAAAAAGCTTTGCCAGGTACGGGGCGGGCGCCCCGGCCCCGGCGGCTATCTCCCCTATGCCGGTATTTACCTTGCCGGACTTGCCGGAGAGATAGAGCATACCCCTTATTGCATACTCAGCGGCCCTGCTCAGTCGAAACATTTATTCTCCTTTT
>BTQV01000037.1:0-10617 GCA_036986055.1 Thermodesulfobacteriota bacterium | reverse complement strand
AAACTCCTCTCCTTCAGGGTCATAGACGAGAAGAAGAGGGGCGAAGAGGCGCCGCGTTCCGAGGCGACTATAAAACTCGAGGTGGGCGGAGTTGTGGAACATACGGCCGCCGAGGGCAACGGCCCGATTAACGCCCTTGACAAGGCGCTTAGAAAGGCCCTTGAAAGGTTCTATCCTTCCTTGAAGGAGGTAAGGCTCCTTGATTTCAAGGTGAGGGTTTTGGCTGGGATGAAGGGGACTGCGGCACCTGTGCGTGTCCTCGTCGAGTCCGGTGACGGAGTCGATAAGTGGGGCACCGTCGGCGTGTCGGAGAACGTGATACACGCGAGCTGGCGCGCCCTCGTGGACAGCCTCGAGTATAAACTCTACAGGGACAAGAAAAGGTCCGGTAAAAAGGGGCCGTGATGCGTGAAGACGCTTTAAAAAGGGATGCAAGGTTCCCCGCCTTTCTTTTTCTCGCGGCTGTCATGGTTGCGAGTTTTTTTATTTTAAGCGCCGGCCTTAAGTCCGGGGGGGCCGTGGCAACGGCCTTGCCCGGGGCTTATAATGGCGCTCAGGTCCCCCTTGGTTTTCCCATTGATATAAATACCGCGGGGCCTCAGGAACTGCAGTTAATTCCCGGCATAGGAAAAAAACTTTCGGAGAGGATAGTGGGGCTTAGGGAAACAAGCGGCGGCTTTAGCGAAGTTGACGACCTCCTCGGCGTCAGGGGCATGGGAGAGTCCAGACTAAAGGGCATAAGGGACTTTGTTACGGTATCGGGCGGGGCGACCTCCGCGCCCGCAGGCGCTAAAATCCCGGAGGAGCATTAATGGCTGACATCACCGGAAAGGGTAAAGAGGGAGGGGGAGGCTCTTTGAAGGAGAACCTCATAGACAGGCTCAAGGTCAAGGAAGAGGAGATGGACGCCTTGATTGAGGATGCCAGAAAAAAGGCCGCCTCCATAAAAAAGGACGCCCTTGAGAAGGCCGCCGGGCTTAAGGGAGCGGCCCTTGAAAAGATAGACGCCGAGGTGGAGGCCGCGCGAGCGGCCGCTGAAGATGCTATAATGAAGGAGGTGGAGGCCTTCGAGCACGAGGCGCGTGCCGGGGCCGCAGAATTGAGGGAGAAGGGCCTCTCAAGGATTGAGAGGGCCGTAGAGAGGATATTGAGCATCGTGGCGGAGGGGATAGATGATCGAGAAGATGACAAAGATACAGATCATCGGCCCTAAGGGGCTTGTCGATGGCTGCATCAGGACCCTCCACGCCGTCGCCGTCGTCCATATAGAGACCGTGCCCGCTGAAATAGGCATTGAAGATACTTTTTTTAAGAGGCTTCCCATTGAGAAGGAAAAATTAAGAGAGAAGGAGTTCCTTGAAAAGGCCTCTGTGGCGCTCAAAAACCTGCTCCTCCTCTTGCCCAGGCCTGAAGGTTGTGAGAGGGAGGGGGTCGGGGCCGGGGATATAAAAAAGGTATACGCCGGGGCCATGCGCGTGGGCGGAAGGGTAAGGGCCCTTAACGCCGAGATTGACGGACTGAAGGAAGAACTTACGCTTATCGGGAAGTACGAGAGGCTGCTCCGGGGGTTCGCCCCGCTGGTGCCGAGGCTCGGGGGATTGAAGAACTTCGAGGTCACGGGGCTCACCATTGAAAAGACGAGGGAGGATGTACCCGGGCTCTTAAGTGATGAGATATCAAGGATAACGGGCGGGGTCTATGAGATATTCGTAGAGGAACTTGACGCACGCACAACGGGCGTTGTCATCGCCTATCCTAAAAAGAACGCGGCCCCGGTGCGCCAACTCCTCTCGGGCAAGTCCATAAGCGAGATAAAACTCCCGGAAGAGTATAAGGATATGACGCTCATCGATGCGCTAAAGCGCATGGAGAGGCGGAAGGCCGCCATACCCGGCCTTATCAAGGAAGCCCAGAGAGAGATAGAGGAGATTTCCAGGGCTTGGTACGGAAGGTTCGTGGGTCTGAAATGCGCCGTTGACGACGCCATAGAAGAGATAGGAGTACTCTCCTACGCGGCCGAGACACGTTTCGCCTTTATCATCGAGGGGTGGGTCCCCACAAGGAAGTTCCCGGCCCTTCAGGAGAAGTTCAGGGAGACCTTCGGCGACAGGGTTATGGTAAGGGAGCTCGAAATAGATGAAAGGGAGGTCGAGTCCATCCCCGTACACATAAGGAACCCCAAGATACTCAGGCCCTTCGAGGTCTTCATGTCGGCGCTCCCGCCTCCAAAGTACGGCTCCGTCGACCCCACGCCTTATATAGCGATATTCTTCCCCGTCTTTTTCGGCCTCATAGTGGGGGATATAGGTTACGGGGTTGTTATATTTATTGTGGGCCTTGTTTTAAGGAGAAGGTTGAGAAAAAAGGAGGTCCTCGGAGACATCGCCACGGTGCTCATGGTCTCGAGCCTCATGGCCGTTGTATTCGGTCTTCTCTTCGGTGAGATGTTCGGAGACCTCGGTGAGAGGCTCGGCATACTCCATCCATTGATTCTCAACAGGGTCGAGGCGCTAAAGACCTTTATGGTCCTCACCCTGGGCATCGGTCTCGGCCACGTTGTGCTCGGCCTTGTCATAGGCACGACCAACCGTTTTTTAAGGGGCAGGAAAAAAGAGGGGTGGTCCAAGGTCATAACCCTATTGCTTCTGGCGGTGCTCCTTGCTGTTGTAGCCGCGGTTTACGGTTATCTCCCCGGAGAGTTCATGAGGCCGGGCATCGTGGCGCTTGTCGTCCTCTTCGTCCTGCTTGTGGTCCTGGAGGGGATAGTGGGGCCCCTTGAGTTTATAAGGGCCCTGGGAAATATCCTCTCCTATATAAGGATTATGGCCGTAGGCACGGCCTCGGTCGTGCTGGCCCTCGTGGCTAACAGGATAGGGGGGATGTCGGACGACCTGATTATCGGTATAGTGGTGGCGGGCCTGATACATAGTCTGAATATAATCTTGAGCGTTGTAAGCCCGTCCATACAGGCGATGAGGTTGCAGTACGTGGAGTTCATGGGAAAGTTCTATGAGGGAGGGGACAGGCGTTACAGGCCCTTCAAGAAGAGATGATTGACGCCTCTAAAGAGGGGATTTTTTTCGAAACCGCAGACCATAGACTTTCAGGAGGTGGGGTATGGACAAGGCTGTTATTGCCATTGCCGCGGCCCTTGCCATAGGCGTGCCGGCTCTTGCCACCGCGTGGGCCCAGAGTAGGATAGGCTCTGCCGGGGCCGGGGCGCTGGCGGAAAAGCCCGAACTTTCGGGTACGGTCATTATACTCGTGGCCATACCCGAGACCATGGTGCTGTTGGGCTTTGTCGTCGCTTATTTGATAATCAGTTAGTTAAGCCCTATCCGGCCGCGGTCTTTTTTGCCGCGTCTGCGGCTTGCATTGAAGGCGTAAGCTTTAAGGACCTTGCGCCCAGTGGGATATTTGACGCTATGGCAGAGGAAGATCTTTTAAAGGCCGTTGAAGAAGACGCGCGCGCCCAGGCTCAAGGGCTTATCCAGGACGCCGAGAAGGAGGCCGCCGGTATTGTCGAAGAGGCCGAAAGCGAGGCCGCCTCGGTAAGGGCCGAAAGGCTCGGTGCGTTGAGCGAGGCAATGGCGAGGCGCAGGACCGCGCTTATAAACGGGGCGAGGATAAGGACGGCCGCGCTTAAGCTCGAGGCCAGGCTCGGCGTTATCGAGGAGGCCGTGGTCATGGCCGTTAAGAGGCTAAAGGGGCTTCCCGAAGACAAATACCGGATACTCCTGAACCGCTTTTTTAAAGAGCTTGAACGCCGCTGGCAGGAGGCCGGGCCGGGCACAGATCCGGTTGTATTTGTCAACCCCGCCGATGTGGATATTATAGAAGACCAGCCTGTGGAGATAAGGCCTGACGCGGATGTCTCTCTCGGAGTGGTATTCGCCTCTGCCGACGGCCGCATAAGGTTTGAAAACACCGTCGAAACGAGGATAAAAAGGGCGAGGCCGGAGATAGTGATGGACCTCGACAAGTTGCTCTTCAGTTAACCCGGTCCGTTGCCGGATTTAAATGCCATGGAACTCGATTATTTCAACGCAAGGCTCAAGGGGCTCAAGGGCAGGCTCCTCAAGGCCCGGGACTATGAGTCGCTTTTGAGCGAGCCCGGCCCCGGGGAGTTTCTCGAGCTCCTCAAGACAACGCCTTACGGCCCTTATATCGGTATAGCGGAGGCCAGGTTTACCGGCGTCGGCGAAGTAACGGACGAGGCCCTTAAGTTAAGCCTTACAGACACGCTGGCCTTCCTGTACAAGACCGCCCCTCCCGTGGCCGGGCCGCTCATAAAGGCGTTCCTCTCCTTATGGGAGTCATATAACCTGAAGGCCGTCATAAGGGGCATTGTAAAGGGCATAAAGCGCGACGAGGTGCGCTCTGTATTAATCCCTGCCGGCGAGTTCAATGCCGCCGCTTTGAACGAACTCCTCGGCTCAAAGGACGTGGCCGACCTTATAAGGCTCCTCGATACATGGGGGAGCGGCTACGCCGTCCCACTTAAAAGGGGCTACGAAGCCTTTTTAAAGGTCAACAACGTTATCGAACTGGAGCTTGAGTTGGACCACTTCGTCTTCGCCTTCCCCGTCACTGGCCTTAAAAAACGGTCTCATGACCACCGCATCATAAGAGACGTCTTCCAGTTTAATATTGACGTGCGTAACATTATGACCCTCATTAAGATTGCCGGCGAGGGGTACAGGCCGGAAGCCGTCTCCGCCTTCTTCATCCCCGGCGGCAGGCTCATAAAAAAAGAACTCTTCATGGAACTCGCAACCCTTAAAACAAGGGATGAGCTTGTAAACGCCGTAGCCGGGAATATAAAGGATGCGAGGTTCGCCCTCCTCCTCTCCGGGGCCGATTACGAGAATATGGGCGTAGTGGAAGAGTCCCTGAACGACCTTCTGGTGAGGCGTCTTTTAAGGCTCTCGGTGACAGACCCCCTGTCCATCGCCCTTGCCGCGTATGTAATTTTAATGAAGGTCAGGGAGATAAAGAACGTGAGGATGATAGCGAGAGCTGCTGCCTTCGCCATTCCAGAGGTTCAAGTCAGGAGGTTTTTGTTCTACAGCCACTAAGGAGCCCCCGGGCAGGTAAGGGGGGTATCCATGGGGCTTATTAACCCGGGCATAACCTTGGAATAACAGGTACCATGATATGGGCGTGAAAAAAACTGAAAGCGGTTTAAGGGGTTTCCTTGTTATTACAGGCGCCGGTGGTTCGCTCGGTTTCAGGGCCGCCGGTTTTGATACCCTTGAAGTGGCCGATGACGAGGATATGGGAAGGCTCCTCCTGACCCTTCAGGCCCAAGGGTGCTTCGGACTAATAGCCGTTGAGGAGCGTTTTTTTTTCAGGATTACGGACCGCGTTATGAAAAGGATTAACAAGTCGGGGCTCCCCATAATAATACACATCAACATCCCCTCCAAATGGGAAGAGAGAGAGGTCGGCGAATCCCCCGTGGTAAGGCTCATAAGAAAGGCCATAGGGTATCAGATAAAGATAAAGAAGTAGACGGTGTTTGTGTGCGGCTGTCGGATAATTAAAACTTGAAAAAATGGAAGAGATAAAGGGAAAGGTATACGGGGTCTCGGGACCCGCGGTCATAGCCGAGGGGCTCCGTGGCGTAAAGATGCATACCGTCTGCTTTGTGGGTAAAGACGGCCTCATAGGCGAGGTCATACGCATAAAAAAGGAGATGGTCACACTACAGGTCTACGAGGAGACAGAGGGGCTCAAGGTGGGTGAAGTTGTGGTGAGCACCGGCAGGCCGCTTACCGCGCTACTTGGCCCGGGGCTCCTGACGGGCGTATTCGACGGCATACAGAGACCACTCTATAAGATAAAGGAGATAAGCGGCGATTTTGTGGCCAGGGGCGTCAAGGTCGACCCCCTTGACATGGAGCGGGGCTGGGACTTTAATCCTCTTAAAAGACCCGGCGACCATGTTACGCCGGGAGACGTCCTCGGAAGCGTGGATGAGACTGAGAGGATAGTGCACAAGGTGATGGTCCCCCACGGCGTCAGCGGCACTATAAAGGAGATTAAGTCGGGAAGTGTTACGGGGCATGACCACGTCGTGGTCCTCGACGACGGGGAGACTATCGGGCTTTTTCAGGAGTGGCCCGTGAGGAGACCGAGGCCGGTATACAAAAAACTTTCACCTCAAAACCCCTTTGTCACGGGCCAGCGGGTCTTCGACACCCTCTTTCCCGTAGCAGAGGGCGGTACGGCGATAGTGCCCGGCGGCTTCGGCACGGGCAAGACCGTTGTGGAGCAGACCATAGCCAAGTTTTCCAGAAGCGATATCGTAATCTACATAGGGTGCGGCGAGAGGGGCAACGAGATGACCGAGGTCTTGACCGAGTTCCCGAGACTAAAAGACCCGGACACGGGTATGCCCATAAATTTGCGGACCGTAATCGTCGTTAACACCTCCAATATGCCGGTGGCCGCGAGGGAGGCCTCCATATATACGGGTATAACCATAGCCGAGTATTACAGGGACATGGGGTATAACGTGGCGCTCCTTGCCGACTCCATATCAAGATGGGCCGAGGCGCTCCGTGAGATATCATCGAGGCTCGAGGAGATACCCGGTGAAGAGGGTTTCCCGCCCTATCTCTCCACCCGGCTGGGGTCCTTTTACGAGAGGGGCGGCAAGGCCGTCTGCCTCGGCGACGGAGACCGTATTGGCTCTATTACGGTTATAAGCGCGGTATCGCCGCCTGGGGGCGACTTTTCCGAACCCGTTACTCAGGCCTCCCTGAGGTTTGCCGGCGCGCTCTGGGCCCTTGATCCGGATTTGGCCTACAGGAGGCATTTCCCGGCTGTTAACTGGCAACAGAGCTTCAGCCTCTACTATAACGAGTTCAGGGAGTGGTTCGACAGGACCGTATCCCCTGAGATGACGAAACTCCGCGCAAGGCTCATGGGGCTCCTTCAGCGGGAGGCCGAACTCCGGGAGATCGTCCAGATTATAGGCGTTGAGGCCCTCCAGGAATCCGACAGGATAGTCATGGCCGCGGCCTCCATAGCGAGCGAGGCCTTTTTAAAGCAGAGCGTCTTTAACGAGGCCGACGCCTTCAACCGTTATGAGAAGCAGTACTGGCTCCTCAAGATAATATTCGCCTTCCTCCACGGCGCAGAGGCGGCGCTAAAGAGGGGCGTCTTCGTGGAGAAGATTCTCGACGCCCCATTTAGGACAAGGATAGTGAAGATGCAGAACGTTGGAAACGAGGTCTTTGAGGAAGAGGCTAAAAAGTTTATAAACGACATGGACGTTGAGTTGACATCCATGGAGGCGGGTTGACCTCATTAGGTGAACCTTTTAGCGAAGCCGGCGCGAGGTGAGAGTAAGATGGACCTTGTTACAAGGAAGTACAGGACTATAAACACGATAGAAGGGCCTTTTGTCTTTGCCGAAGGCCTCTCGGACGTGGCGCTTGGCGAGATATGCGCCGTTGAAATGGGAGGGGGCGAGTTGAGGGTGGGCCAAATCCTAAAACTCCTCGGGGACCTCGCCTTTATCCAGGTCCTTGAAGGGACTTCCGGCATAGACACAAGGGAGGTCGGGGTCACCCCCACTGGCCGCGGCGCCGTAACCGGACTTTCCATGGATATCTTCGGCCGCATCTTCGACGGCTTGGGGCGCCCCATAGACGGCCTTCCCGAGATTATCCCGGAAAAATACATGGACGTGGGCGGGCTTCCCATGAACCCCGCATCGAGAGACAAGCCCGATTATTTCGTCCAGACCGGCATCTCGGCGATAGACGGCCTCAATACCCTTGTAAGGGGGCAGAAACTGCCCATATTCTCAAGCGTGGGGCTCCCTGCAAAGGAGCTGGCCCTGCAGATAGTGCGCCAGGCCCGTGTCTCCGAGGAGGAGGACTTCGCTGTGGTCCTCGGCGCAATGGGCATAACTTCGAGGGAGGCCTTTTTCTTCAAAGACTCCCTCGAGCAGTCGGGCGCCATGGAAAAGACCGTGGCCTATATAAACGAGGCGAGCGACCCCACCATCGAGAGGCTCTTTACGCCGAGGATAGCCCTTACCACGGCCGAGTACCTCGCCTTTGAAAAGGGGTTTCACGTCATGGTGGTCCTTACCGACATGACCGCCTACTGCGAGGCGCTCCGCGAGATAGGGATAGCCCGCGAGGAGATACCTGGCAGGCGGAGTTACCCGGGATACATGTACACGGACCTCGCCCATATATACGAGAGGGCGGGCAGGCTTAAAGGGGTCAAAGGCTCCATAACCATGATGCCCATACTCACAATGCCCGACGACGACATAACGCACCCCATACCCGACCTTACAGGGTACATAACAGAAGGTCAAATTGTGCTGAGCCGCACCTTGAAGAGCAAGGGCATCTATCCTCCAATAGACGCGCTCCCCTGCCTTTCGAGGCTCATGAACCTGGGCATCGGCAAGGGGAAGACGAGGGACAACCACAGGCTCATAGCCGACCAGCTCTACTCCGCGTACGCCAGGGGCAATGACATAAGGCGTCTCGTGACCATAGTCGGGGAAGAGGGTTTGACGGACGCCGATAGCAAGTACCTGGCCTTTGCCGACGAGTTTGAAAGGCGTTTCATAGGCCAGGGCGACAGGGAAAGGTCCATTGACGAGACCCTCGATCTCGGGGTGGAACTCCTCGGCAATATACCCGAGGGGGAGTTCGTAAAATAGCGGGTTAATTCTGAGAGGAAAGAAAGAGATGGAAAGGACTTCACTTACAAGGCAGGAACTCCTTGGGCTCAAGGTCCAGCGCGACTCTATCAGCAAGGGGCTTCAACTCCTGAAGAGCAAGCGCGAGGCCCTTATGAAGGAGTTTTTCGGGGCAGTTGAGGAAAACGTCCGGATGAGGACGCAACTCGCCGACCTCTTCGGCCGCGCACAGAGGAGGCTCGAGGTGGCCAAGGCCACAGGGGGCGTTTCGGCCCTCAATTCCTTCGCACACTCCGCCAAAAGGGACGTGGCCCTCAATATAACGGTAAGGAACGTCTGGGGCGTTACCGTCCCCGAGATAGAGGAGCAGGCCCTTGTAAGGACCCTTGACGCGAGGGATGCCTCGCCCATAGGAGAGAAGGCCGAGTTTTTCGACGTGGCGCGGGATTTCGAGGCCGTAGCGGACCTCATCGTCAGGATCGCCTCCATGGAGGTGAGGCTCAGCCGCACAGGGGAGATGATAAAGTCGGATACGAGAAAGATAAACGCCATCTCCGAGGTTATGCTCCCGGCCATGCGCAAGAAGATAAAGACCATAGGGCGCGTACTCGAGGAGAGGGAGCGCGAGGAGGTCTTCAGACTCAAGCGCTTCAAGGAGAGACGCGGGTAGTTTGCGGGGATATTAATCTTTTCAATCCACGCCGCACTTGTAAGGTGCGGCGCTTTTTGATATAAGATACACTTCCGATTTCAGGGGGAGGTCATGTTGTGATAGAGAGATATTCAAGGCCGGTGATGGCGCGGCTATGGAGCCCGCAAGAGAGGTTCAACAAGTGGCTCGAGGTGGAGATAAAGGCCTGCGAGGCATGGGCGCGGCTCGGCCGTATCCCGGATAAATCCCTCAAGACGATAGTAAAGCGGGCGCGCTTCGACATCGCGAGGATAGACGAGATTGAAGCCACGGTCAAGCACGACGTAATCGCCTTTCTTACCTCGGTGGCCGAGTTCGTGGGCCCGGATTCGCGTTACATACACATGGGGCTTACCTCCTCGGACGTCCTCGACACGTCTCTGGCGCTCCTGCTCCGTGACGCGGCGGATATTATAATTGAGGATATAAGGGCCTTCATGTCCGTCCTTGAAGAGCGGGCCTTCGAGCATAAGGATACGGTAATGATGGGCCGCTCACACGGCATACACGCAGAGCCTGTGACCTTCGGCCTCAAGCTCGCCGTCTGGCACGGCGAGATGCAGAGGAACCTCGGCAGGTTGACAAGGGCCCGCGAGGCCATATCCTGCGGCAAGCTCTCCGGGGCCGTTGGGACGTTTTCGAGCATCGACCCGAGGGTGGAAAAATATGTCCTCAAGGCCCTCGGCCTGGTGCCAGAGCCCGCTGCCACCCAGATCGTCCAGCGCGACCGCCACGCAGAGTTTTTTTCGACTCTCGCCATAGTCGCCTCGTCAATAGAAAAGTTCGCTGTGGAGATAAGGCATCTCCAGAGGACCGAGGTCCTCGAGGTGGAGGAGCCATTTACAAAGGGGCAGAAGGGGTCCTCGGCCATGCCGCACAAGCGTAACCCCGTGCTATCTGAGAACTTAACTGGCCTTGCGAGGCTCGTAAGGGGTTATTCACTTTCCTCAATGGAAGACGTGGCGCTCTGGCACGAGCGCGATATAAGCCACTCTTCCGTAGAGAGGGTGATAGCGCCCGACGCCACGACCCTCGTCGATTTCATGCTCGTCAGGGCCACTGCCCTTATACGCGACCTCGTCGTATACCCGGAGAATATGTTAAGGAATATGGAAAAGCTCGGCGGCGTGGTCTTCTCCCAGAAGGTCCTCCTTAAACTAATTGAAAAAGGGCTTACGCGCGAGGACGCCTATAAGATAGTACAGCACAGCGCCATGAAGGTCTGGAAGGGCGGCGGGGATTTCAGGAC
>BTQV01000036.1:0-10624 GCA_036986055.1 Thermodesulfobacteriota bacterium | reverse complement strand
CCTGGGTCTCTACGGGATGTACGACGAAGAGCAGAGCGGCCGTAAACGCGACATCCGAGGCGAAGCGACGGTCCTCATCCCCTTCAAGCACTGGGGTCTTAAAGAGATTAAGTACGATAAGGTAAAGGAGTACGGCGTTAGAGACGTGCAAAATAATATTAACGAGGTGGTAGCCGAAGGTGTCGTATCCGCCCACGGCGTAATTGAGGGCGAAGGAGAGAAAACCGAAATACCTCGTGCCGGAAAAGTTTAAAAAGTTCCCGAGGTCCCTTATAGAGGGGTTCTCGCGGATATAACCGATATCGTCAAAGAGGAAGGGCGCGTTAAAGGTGTTTGAATAGACGAGGAAGCCGAGAAGGGCGATTACAAAGATGGGGACGAGGGCGTTCGGATTTTTTTTATCAAAAGCCATGGAACGGGTTTACCGGGATAAAAGATTACCGAGGATAATATGTAAAAGTTAATACCTTGATGCAAACGGGCCGGGTCTTCACCGGACCTTAACCCCTGTTAACCTTCGGGCCCCGGAGAGGTTTTGAGCGTACTCCTCTTCCGACGGATTTATCGTTACGGCCTTCTCGAAGGCACGGACGGCCTCATTGTAGCGGCCTGCCGTCATGAGGGCCTTGCCGAGGTTATTGTATATGACCGCGGCGCCGGGTCTCATCTTAAGGGCTGTATTATACTCTTCTATGGCAGAATCAACCATCCCCGCCATAACGAGCGCCAGGCCGAGGTTATTATGCGCCTCAGCGATGCCGGGATTTATCTCAAGGGCCCTCTGAAGCGCGTCAATGGCCTCCCGCGGCCTTTCAAGGGAGACAAAGGCCGCGCCCATATTTGTAAAGGCCTTGTCATAATCCGGATTTATCTCCACCGACCTTTTGAAATATCTTATCGCGTCAAAATACCTTTCCCGGTTTAGCATAACGATGCCGAGGTTGTTGTAAGCGTCAAAGGACCCCTTGTCAAGCGAGACGGCCTTTAAGAGGTTCTTTTCGGCCTCATCTATTTTGCCGCTGTCCAAGAGGGCACGGCCGAGGTTGCCGTACCCCCTTGCCTTGTTGGGTGACTTTTTAACCACGTCCCCCCAGAGGGCCATGCCGCTCGACCAGACCCTGTTACGGCCGTGGGCCGCAAAGGCTAATACTATTATAACGATAAAGACCGGGGCCATTGCATAGGGTCTTTTAGAGCCCTTGAAAACCTTTTTTACAAGAAGAAAATACAGGGAACTAATCGCCAGAAAGGCGCCGGCAGAAGGCAGATAGAGCCTGTGCTCGAAGATAACGTCCTTTATGGGGATGATGGAAGACTCGACAGAGAGGGTCACGAAGAACCATATTATCCCGAAGGAGATGGTAAGGTACAGCGCGCTCCTGTGCCTTAACCCCTTAACGAGCAGATAGACGCCTGAAAGAAAGACCCCGGCGACGAACAAAAAGGAAATAAAGACCGCCGGGTTGAAAAAGGACCGGTAGACGGGGTAGTCGTAGTCAAGGTTCAGGTTTACGGGGAAGACGATGAGCCTCATATAGGTGACGATGACCCTGAACTGCGTTAGGAGATAGTCGGACCGCGAAAGGGTGGCCATGTCCTGCAACTGGAGGAGCCGGATCTTTTCAGCGATTGGCGCCGCGGCTCCTGAATGGACAATACCTGGCAAAAACAACTCCAATGGTATAACCGCGAATAGAAGGACAAAGGGAACGAGGCGCGCGAGCCTCTTAAATACCCTCTCACCGTTACTGAAAAATACGAACTCGACAAGGACGATAATAGCGGGCAGGGTAAAACTTATCTCCTTTGTCTTCTGCGCCGCCAGAGCGAAGACAAAGGAGAGGACGTAGAATAACCAGTACCTTCCTTTATTGTCCGTACGCGACAAGAGCCTCGACTTCAAATAGAGGAATACCGAGAGGAGATAAAAAAACGCGGCCATAGTAGCGAACCTCTGGGTAATGTACGTTACCGCCTGGGTCTCTACGGGATGTACGACGAAGAGCAGAGCGGCCGTAAACGCGACATCCGAGGCGAAGCGACGGTCCTCATCCCCTTCAAGCACTGGGGTCTTAAAGAGATTAAGTACGATAAGATAAAGGAGTACGGCGTTAGAGACGTGCAAAATAATATTAACGAGGTGGTAGCCGAAGGTGTCGTATCCGCCCACGGCGTAATTGAGGGCGAAGGAGAGAAAACTGAAATATCTCGTGCCGGAAAAGTTTAAAAAGTTCCCGAGGTCCCTTATGGAGGGGTTCTCCAGTATATGACCGATGTCGTCAAAGAGAAACGGGGAATGGAATGTGTTGGAATAGACGAGGAGGCCGAGAAAAATCAGTACGGCAAGGTGGAGAAATAAGATGAGTCTTTCCCTGCCCGTACTCATATGAGCGGGCGGGCCCGGACGCGCGGCCTGAGAAGCGCTTGAATTTTCACGGCTTTTAAACACTACTGGATATTTTAAAAGAAAAAATCCACAGATGCAAAAAAATCTTGTCTTTTACTGCAAGGTGGGTTAGTATACTGTATACAGAAGTGTCCGGTCCCGGGCATTGAACAAAACCAAAATGAAAGGTGGTGATCGGGTTGGCGTTAAAAATTACTGAGGATTGTGTAGCCTGTGGTGTCTGTCTGCCGGAGTGTCCGGTAGGCGCTATCACCGAAGGCGACATATACGTCATAGACCCCGATGTATGTATTGAGTGCGAGGGGCATTACGATTCACCGAAGTGCGCGGAAGTCTGTCCCACCGACGCCTGCGTACCTGCCTGAAGGTCTTTACCGGAGAGTAAAAACCCCACAGGTGTCGTAAAGTTTTCTTGGAACACATACGGCCATGCCGACCGCCTACGGCGCCCGGGCATGGCCGGTTAGTCTCTAAGCCTTTTACTGAAAGGTTAGACGGACGTAGAGCTACGTCTTGACCTGGTATACAAAATGAAAGAATTTGCCGTCTTCTGGGGATGCACCATCCAGACCCGCTTCCCTTTTATTGAAAAATCCACGAGGATCATCCTCGATGAGTTCAAACTGCCCTACAGGGATATTGACGGGTTTACGTGTTGCCCCGAAAAGTCGCTCATAAACAACATAGACCACACCCTCTTCACCGTCACCGCCGCGAGGAACGTAAGCCTCGTCGATGAGCTGGGTTGCGACCTTGTAAGCCCCTGCACTGGCTGCGTCTCCAACCTCGCGACCGCCAAGGAAGAACTTCTCCATAACCCCAAGGACAAGGAAGAAGTCAACAAACTCCTCAAGGAAGTCGACAGGGAGTTCACGGGCACGGCGAAACTCGCCCACCTCGTCCCCTTCTTCCACGACCAGGTGGGCCTTAACAGGATAAAGCAGAAGATAGTAAAAAACTTCAAGGGCATGAGGTTCGCCATACACTACGGCTGCCACATGGTAAGGCCGTCACATGCGCTCAAGAACGACGACCCCATGGAGCCGAAAAAATTCGACAACCTCATAAGGGCCCTCGGCGCCGAGTCCATGGATTTCAGCACAAAGATGCTCTGCTGCGGTCAGGGGCTCGACAGGGTGGACCAGCACGACAACGCCCTCCAACTGGCGCGGGAAAAACTCATTGAACTGAAAAAAATAGGCGCCGACGCGCTGGTGCTCTGCTGCCCGTCGTGCTTTCTGCAATTCGACAACAACCAGTTCCTCATGATAAAAGAGGGCGAGAAGCTCGGCACCCCGGTGCTCTATTTCACCGAACTCCTGGGCCTCGCGCTGGGACATACGGCAGAGGAACTGGGGATAAACTCCCACAGGGTGGACGTTTCTCCATTCCTGAAGAAATGGGAGGAGACGACGGAAAAAGAGACCGTCGAAGAATTAGAGGACGAACTCAACCGCCCGGGGGCGCTCGCCTGAAGCGGCGAAGGGGGTTTTTCACCCACCCGGGAAAGAACCATTTAGGCCCCTGGCTGACGGGGCGGCAGCGCTTGCCTGAGACGGGGAATCATTTATTGGGCCCTTCCCGGGGGGCATGACAGTGAAAATTTTCCAAAGATAATCGGGTGCATATAAAATGATAAAGTCTCATCTGAACATGAACCTACTTGAGATGTGCTCCAAGTGCGGCGCGTGCTACGACGTATGCCCCTCGTCGCTCGCCTTCAGGACCTACGACCCGAGGGCCGTTATAAAGGATATACTCGAAGGCAACTTCGAGCACTGGCTCCAGTCAAAAGAGATATGGCAGTGCCTCGAATGCCACCACTGCCTTGAGATGTGCTACCAGAACTACGGATTTGAAAACGCCATGACCGCCATGCGGACCCTTGCCACCAAAAAGGGGTACTTCCCTCCCCAGGTAAAGCGCGGCTGGGCCATGTTCGTCAAGACGGGCCGCCTCGGCGAGCCCAACACGGGGGCGAGAAAAAGGCTGGGACTCCCTGAAGCGAGAAAGAGCGGGAGGGAGGAATTCAAGAAGCTCCATGCGCTCTTGAGCTCCCATACAAAACCCGAAGAGGAGTGCGAAGAGCACCCTTTGAATTCTCAGGAGAAGGTAAAGACGTGAACCATAACTACCAGAAAGATATTGCGGGCTGCGGCCTTACGGGACTTATTCACAAGAAGAAGAAACGTGTAAGCGGCGAGGCCATCGTAAAATCACTCTGCCTCATGAACGACAGGGGCAACGGCCTCGGGGCGGGGTACGCCGCTTACGGCATATACCCTGACTTCAAGGATTTTTACGCCATACATATCATGTACGACGACCCCTCCATAAGACACACCGTGGAGGAGTTTCTCAAGTCCAACTTCCACGTGGAGAAGACCGAGGAGATACCCACCTCGCCGGTAAAGCACATCGCCATAGCCCCTCTGCTCGTACGCTACTTCGCCACCCCTTTAAAGGAAAGGCTCGTGGGCGGCATAGAGGAGGAGGACTTCGTCGTCAACACAGTGATGAAGATAAATTCCGAGATGGAAGGGGTCTACATATTCAGCTCGGGAAAGAACATGGGTACTTTCAAGGGCGTGGGCAACCCCGCCGAGATAGCGGAATTCTTCAGGATAAACGAGTACGAGGGCTACATCTGGACGGCCCACACGAGGTTCCCCACGAACACGCCGGGCTGGTGGGGCGGGGCTCACCCGTTTACGCTCCTTGACTGGTCCATTGTTCATAACGGTGAAATTTCCTCTTACGGCATCAACAAGCGCTACCTGGAGATGTACGGCTACAAACTTACGCTCCTCACCGACACCGAGGTGGTCACTTATCTACTGGACCTGCTCGTAAGAAAACACGGCCTCGATGTGGACGTGGCCTGCAAGGCGCTCACCTCGCCCTTCTGGAAGGACATAGACGATATGGAAAAGGACGAAAGGGAGGCCGTCACGGCGCTGCGCCTGACCTACGGCAGCGCGCTCCTTAACGGGCCCTTCTCGCTTCTCTTCGGACACAGTAACGGGCTCGTCGGGATAAACGACAGGATAAAACTCCGCCCCCTCGTCGCCGCCACAAAGGGCGATTTCGTCTACATGGCGAGCGAGGAGTCGGCCATAAGGGCCATATGCGCTTCGCCTGACAGGGTCTGGGCCCCGAGGGCCGGCGAACCGGTAATAGTCAATTTGGAAGTTTGAGATTTTAACCCCCCGGGAAAAAACCCCTCCCCTTCCATCCAGATTAAGATTGTCAGGTGAACTCGGGAGGAGGATAAAAGAATAAACGCGGCGCGCGGCTCGTACCGCCGTTTCAACAGGAAGGATAGAGAGAATGTTCAAGAGTCTGGTACCACCTGATTACCTCGCTACCATAGACAGGGAAAAATGCATAAGGTGCAAGAGGTGCATCCGCAACTGCGGATGGAGCGTCTACTCCTGGGGCGGGGATAAGATACTTATAGACACCAGCAAGTGCGTAAGGTGCCTGAGGTGCTACCACTACTGCCCCACCGAGGCCATAGAGATACTCGAAAACAGGACGAAGTTCAAGCCCAACGCCTACTGGGGCTACCACAACATAAAAAACATAAAGAAGCAGGCCGAGACGGGCGGCATGCCCCTTACGGGCATGGGAAGCGACCTGCCCTACACCATCCTCTTCGACCACCTGCTCCTTGACGCCTGCCAGGTGACGAACCCCTCCATAGACCCCCTGAGGGAGCCCATGGAGCTCCGGACCTTTCTCGGCAAGAAGCCTTCGAACGTGGATGTCAAGAAAGACAAGAACGGCAGATTGAAGTTAAAGACAAAACTCCCGCCGCAGGTGAAAATCGAGGTCCCTGTAATCTTTTCGCCCATGTCCTTCGGCTCCGTAAGCTTAAACGCGCACAAGATCCTCGCCATGGCCGCCAAGGAATGCGGCACGGTGATGAACACGGGTGAAGGCGGGCTCCACGAGGACCTCTTTCCTTACAGGTCCAACATCATCGTCCAGGTAGCCTCGGGGAGGTTCGGAGTAAACCCCGACTACTTAAACGCCGGCGTGGCCGTGGAGATAAAGATAGGCCAGGGCGCCAAGCCCGGCATAGGCGGCCATCTGCCGGGAGAGAAGATTCCTCTGCAGGTGGCGAGAGCCCGGATGATACCCGTAGGCACGGACGCACTATCGCCCGCGCCGCAGCACGACATATATTCCATCGAGGACTTGAGACAACTCATCTACGCCATAAAAGAAGCCACCGACTATAAGCCCGTGTCCGTAAAGATAGCCACGGTACATAACGTGGCGGCCATAGCATCGGGCATAGTAAGGGCCGGAGCCGACATCGTCTACCTCGACGGCTTCAGGGGCGGCACGGGCGCGGCGCCCACCATCATACGCGACCACCTGGGCATCCCCATAGAGCACGCCGTGGCCGCCGTGGACGATCGCCTGCGCCAGGAAGGCATCCGGAACGAGGCCTCCATAATCGCCGCCGGCGGCATACGCTCAAGCGCCGACGCCGTTAAGGCCATAACCCTCGGTGCCGACGCCGTGGCCATAGGCACGGCCGCGCTCATAACAATGGGTTGCACTGTCTGCGGAAAATGCTACACGGGAAACTGCTCCTGGGGCATAACCACCCAGAGGCCCGAACTCACGGCACGCCTCGACCCCGAAGTCTTCGCCGAGCGCCTCATTAACCTCGTTAACGCCTGGAAGCACGAAATCAAGGAAATACTCGGGGCGCTGGGCATAAACGCCATAGAGAGTTTGAGGGGCAACCGTGAGAGGCTCCGCGGCGTGGGACTCGACACCCAGACCCTCGACATACTTGGCGTTAAACCGGCCGGAAGATAAGAGGCCGCGGGGGAGCCCTTTTAAAAGGCGGCCCTATCCATTTATTTGACACAAAAACAGTTTTCAGGAAGAAAGGTGCAAGATGTTCGTAATAGACGCCAGGGGCCTGTACTTCAGGGACCTTAACGACAAAGTACGCGGGGCCCTTAAAAAGGGTGAGACCGAGATAACCCTCAAGAACGTGAACGGCCAGTACTATATAGGCGACGGCCTCAGGGACGGCTCGACTATCATAATAGAGGGCGTGCCCGGCAACGACCTGGCCGCCTTCATGGACGGCCCCACGCTCATAGTAAAGGACAACGCGCAGGACAACATCGGCAATACCATGAACAGCGGCAAGGTCATCATCCACGGCCACGCCGGCGACGTCCTCGGCTACGGCATGAGGGGCGGCAAACTCCACATACTCGGCGACGTGGGCTACAGGGTGGGCATTCACATGAAGGGCGTAAAGAGACAGAGCCCCACCATTATAGCGGGCGGCACGGCGGGCAATTTCTTCGGAGAATACCTCGCCGGAGGCACCCTCATACTCCTTGGCCTCAAGACCAAAAAAGGGGAACCCATAGTTGGAGATTATCTCGGCACGGGGATGCACGGGGGCGAAATATACATAAGGGGAGAGGTGGAGGAAAAGTACTGCGGCAAGGAAGTGGGAGTCATGGAGGCCGACGAAGAGGACCTTAAAAAACTCAGAAAACTCCTTACCGAGTACTGCGACGACCTCGGTCTCGACATCGACGATATTATGAAAAAGAAGTTCAAGAAGCTTATCCCCGTCTCCGCGAGACCTTACGGCAACCTCTACGCATATTAGCCGGCGGTCTTAAGGCGCCGCCTTACAGTCTCCCCATCCGTTATCAATCATATGGGGTCCGGCGGTTCGGATTAAAAGGTTCCTTAAAAAAATCTCTTCACCCCCCGTACCGCGGGGGGTTTTTTTGTGCCTGCGTCAATAAAATCTTGACCTTGACTTCTTTTATTGAAAACCGTAATATATAAAAGGGTTCAGGGGTAACAATATGTTGAATAGACTCGAAGACTCCGTAAACAGGCTAATAGAAAGGCTCGACCTCCTTGAGGCGGAAAACCGCGGCCTAATGGAAGCACTCGGCCTGAAGGAACTGGAATTAACGGAACTCAGGGAAAAGATACAGAGGCTTGACGGCGAAAAGACGCTGGTAAGGGAGAAGGTGGACTCGATCCTTACGAGACTGGACGTACTGATACCCGACGCCTGAGGCTGAAATGAAAAAAGCGGCTGAACTGAAGATAAACGGACACAGACTCGTTGTTAAAAGCGAGGAAGGCGAAGAGTACATCAAGGCCGTGGAGAGTTATCTTAACAATAAGATAGAGGAGGTTAAGAATAATACAAGAGCGGTATCCACTCTGGACCTGGCGCTTCTGGCGGCATTAAACATAACCGGAGAGGTTATAAAGTCAAAGGAGATTCTCGAAAGGCTGGAAAAAAAATCCGAAGAGCTGACTGAGCTTATAGGCAGGAAAATAGCGTAATAAATATCTTCCCCTGCCGGGTTTGTGATCGGCCCGTAATTTAGAACCAACAGATCTAAAGAGGGAGCCTTCCCTGACTCGTGGCCGGCATGTCCCCTTACAGGGAAAGTCGAAAACAGTTAATACGGCACCCACCTGTTACTTAACAGGTTCAAAAATTGGGTCGACACGGCTTCGGCGGGGGAAAAGAATTCATCATGGGGCGGGTCTTTCATATAAACGGTAAAGACGAACATATAAACTTTTACATATCACCATCTTCATTCCAAGACATTGATTCGACTGTCTTTTTTGAAGAGGTGTGACGACTTCAACCACTGTTAAATCCGTCCCTGAAAGCATATCTGCAAAGAACGCAGAAGACCAGTCCTGCCTGCACAGCCTTTCAAGCTCACCGGCTTATCCTCCCTTAAGAGACACATTTCAATGCATCCTGACCTTACCAAGGAACGGCTGAGGAAAAAATTCCTCGAGATGCGCCGCGAGATGACCTTTGAGGACGTTTACCGCCTTAGCAGCATCGTCCAGAAGAGGTTCGTCGGGACCGCATATTTCAAGAAGGGCCGGCATATCTCGCTATATTCGAGCTTTCAGAACGAGGTCCTCACTGATGAAATATTCATCGAAGCGGGGCGCGGCCACAAGGACATCTATTACCCGAAGATACTCAAGGGCAAAAGGCACCTCGAGTTTTTCAGGGTAGGCGACCTCGGGGAACTTTCTTCCGGCTCATACGATATCCGCGAGCCAGGGTCCGGCGACCCGCCCGTCTCCCCGGCCGTCTTCGACCTCGTGGTGGTGCCGGGCGTCGTCTTCGACCTCCGGGGCGGCAGGCTCGGTTTCGGCAAGGGCTATTACGACCGCGCACTCAAGGGGCTCAAATGCGTGGTCGTGGCGCTCGCCTATGAGTTCCAGGTCCTGGGCATGAATAAAAAGATACCCATGGAGGGACACGATGTCAGGGTCAACGCCATTGTTACGGAAGATAGGATCATAACGACCGAATAAGTCACGCTCAACTCGCAAGTTGAACTTGAAATTCAGGGCCGGCCGGGGACGCAATCCGGGTTTCCAACTTTTCAGCTCAAAGGTTGGCATCCGGAGGCCGCACGAACCCGGCCCGCTATAAACATATAGGTACAGGGGGTTTTAAAATGGAAATAACCATGGGCATAATGCTTGCCGCCACGGCGGTAGGCTCCATAGTCTTCGGCCTCATCATCGGATTCATCCTGAGGAAAAAGACGGTGGAGGCGAACATCAAGAGCGCCGGTCAGACGGCGGACGCCATAATCACGGCCGGCAAAAAGGAAGCCGAACGCATCCAGAAAGACGCCGAACTCGAGGCAAAGGATATAATATTCCAAGGCAAGACGGAATTTGAGAAGGAGGCGCGGGAGAGACGTAAAGAACTCCAGTCCCTTGAAAGGAGAGTCCAGTCAAAGGAAGAGAGCCTCGACAAAAAATATGAAAACATAGATAGGAAAGAGAACGACCTCGTAAGAAGGGAACGGGCTCTCGGCGGGCAGGAAAAGCGCTTGAAGGATATGGAATCCGAGCTGAGCGGCCTTGTGGCAAAGGAGAAGGCGCGCCTCGAGAGCGTCTCCGGGCTTTCAACGGAAGAGGCGAAGGCCATCCTTATGGACAGGATGGAGAACGAGGCGAAGCTCGAGGCCGGCAAGGCACTTAAGAGGATCGAGGACGACCTCAAGAGCGAGGCGGAAAAGAAGGCGAAGAACATCTTGAGCCTCGCCATACAGAGGTATGCCGGGGATTATGTGGCGGAAAAGACGGTATCCGTCGTCAACCTCCCCAATGATGAGATGAAGGGACGGATTATAGGCAGAGAGGGGCGCA
>BTQV01000035.1:0-10705 GCA_036986055.1 Thermodesulfobacteriota bacterium | reverse complement strand
GGACCGTAATACATTGATTGTTGGAGGGAAAAGATGGTACCCGGAGACGGAAGTGAACCGGGACACGAGGATTTTCAGTTTAATCAGACCATTTTTCGTAACCGCATGACTTTAGGCTGGTCCCCCCTTTTTTTTAATTAAAGTCAAAGGCTTAGAGCGTTTCTACTGAGTCCATAGAGTCCGATCAAATCCCCTGGTTTGGATTATTTCTATCACAGTCGAATGGGGTGAACCCTTCTGTTGCATAACGGCGGGCTGAAGCGTAGAGTGAGCTTATCACAGCCAAAAGATGGGCCGATGGTTACCGGGAGGTCAGAGGGGGGTGACGATTAAGTAAATGCCTTGATACCCAGGGTATGTTCCCCTATTATGAGCTTCTGTATCTGGCTTGTCCCCTCGTAGATGGTCGCTACCTTGGCGTCCCTCAAGTATCGCTCCACAGGGTATTCATTAGAATAACCGTAGGCCCCGTGTATCTGGATAGCGTCCGTTGCCGCTCTTACCGCCGCCTCACTGGCATAGTACTTTGCTATGGAGGTTTCCAGAGTGTTCCTGACCCCCTTGTTCTTAAGATTTCCCGCCCTGTAGACCAGGAGCCTTGCGGCGTCCCTGTCCACGACCATCCTTGCGATCATATCCTGCACAAGCTGGAAGGACCCTATGGGCCTTCCGAACTGTTTCCTCTCTTTTGCGTACTTAACGCAGGATTCTATGCAGCCCTCGATAAGACCCACGCACCCTGCGGCCACGCCGTATCTGCCGTTATCGAGAGCCGTCAAGGCTATCTTGAAACCCCCGCCCACTTCTCCCAAAAGGGCGTCATCGGGCACAAGGCATTCCTCAAAGAAAAGCTCTGCCGTATTCGCTGCCCTGATCCCAAGCTTTCCCTTGATTTCTTTTGTTGTGAAGCCGGGGCTCCCCTTTTCCATAATGAAAGCGGTTATGCCTTTGTGCCCGCTGGTGGGGTCGGTCTGGGCAAAGACTATCGCTATATCCGCAATACCGCCGGAGGATATCCAGGTCTTCGAACCGTTTATCACCCAGCCGTTACCCTTTGGACGGGCCGAGGTCTTTATGCTTGCGGCATCGCTCCCTGCCTCCGGCTCTGTTAAGGCGAAGGAGCCAAGTATTTCACCTTTACATAATCTTGGCAGGTACCTCTCCTTTTGCTCCTCTGTTCCCCAGTTGAGGATGATATATTCCACCAACGAGACCTGTACAGATACAACGGTTCTCAATGAAAAAGAGCCCCTTCCTATCTCCTCGAATATTATGGCATCGCTTATATAGTCCAGACCGGCTCCCCCGTATCTCTCAGGGATGATGGTGCCCAGAAACCCCAGGGGGGCCATCTTCTTTATGATGTCCATGGGGAAGCGCTCCATTATGTCGTTCTCTCTTTCAGCGGGGACAAGCTCCTTATCGACGAACCTTTTTGTCATCTCCCTTATCATCTTTTGTTCTTCATTCAGCTCGAAGTCCATAAGGCTGCTCCTTTTGCTTGGTATTGAGGTTCCTTGCGGCTCCGTCATCCAAACCTGTAACTTACCCCGAACCCTCCCCTGGGGTTCCTCCATTCGATCGCCCCCTCGCCGCAGGCTATCCGGCATGTCCCGCACTCGAGGCATCCTTCGTACGAAATGGTCACCTCCTTTTTATCCTCCTCCCAGCTGTAGACCCCGGAAGGACAGGTATCAAGGCACGCCCTCTCTTCGCACTCCCGACACAGCTCTGCGTTCACAATGAGGTGGCTCTCCTTATCCACCTCGAATTTAAGGAGGAAGAGTTTTTCCGCGAGGGTCTTCTCCTCAAGGGGTTTCAAATAATCTTCAACCATGTATAAAGCCCACCAAAAAATCTTCCATTACGTCCATAGCCTCCTTGCCCTGTACGCATCGATAAGGAACTTCCAGATGGAGACCTTGCTTTTAAAGGCCCTTTTTATATCCTCATGAATATCGCCTTTACTTTCCTCCGATACGGTAAAGTGTCCCTCGAGGAGGGTAAGGACCGCGTCGGGGTATTCCTTAAACAGAGCCGGTGTTGAGTGGAGGATGTGTGGGACGTCCCTGTACCTTTTGAGGTCTTTAAGGACAAAGCTCTTCTCGAGTTTTTCCATATAACCGCTCAGGGAGGCTTTTGTGAAGGCCGGTTTATCCCGGGCATCCAGAACCGTCTCTGCCGCAAGGAGACCGGATGCCATGGCCATGTTCGAGCCTTCCCTGTAAAGGGAGGGGTTTACGAGGCCGGCACAGTCGCCGACCAGGATGAGGCCGTCCGTTGTGAGCTTAGGCAAAGCATTATAGCCGCCTTCCGGTATCATGTGGGCGGAGAACTCCTCTATTGTGCCCCCCCTCAGGAAGTCCTTGACGCACGGGTGGCTTTTAAAGCCCTCTATAAGCTCATTCGGTTTCAGCCTCTTATCCTTCAACACCGATACCGGGCATCCTATCCCTACCGAAAGGGTATCGTTATTGGTGTATATGAAGCCCGAGCCCGTAACCCCTCCTGTTGCCTCGCCGAAGAACTCGAGCGCCGCCCCCTGCCCCCCTTCAAGGCAGAACCTGTCCTCGATAACACCTCTCGGTAGGCTTATAACCTCCTTTACGCCGAGGACCATCTCTGCTGGCTCGGGCTTTCTCTTAAGCCCCGCCTTTTCAGAAAGAAGCGAGTTTGCCCCCTCCGCGCAGATTACGACATCGCCGTAGACCTCGCCACCCTCCCTACCTACCCTGACGCCCCTGACCCTCCCATCCTCCATTATAAGATCATCCACAACCGTCTCTGTTATGACGAGCGCACCCGCCTCCTCGGCCTTCTTTGCAAACCACCTATCAAACCTTGCCCTTAAAACGGTGAAGCTGTTGTTGTAAGGGGGTGTATCAAAGGCGTTGAACTTAAGACCGATTGAGACCTCTGAGTCCTCCGAAAGGATGGAATATCTCCTCTTTGTTACATGCCTTTCTACAGGCGCCACGTTCCAGAATTCCGGAATGAGTCTACCCAGGACGGTGGAGTAGAGGATACCACCGAACATATTCTTCGCACCGGGATACCCCCCCCTCTCAAAGACCACCACATTGAGTCCGGAGCTTGCGAGTTTATAGGCGGCGGTAATCCCCGAAGGACCCGCGCCGACTATTATGCAGTCGAATCTGTCGTTCATTGCTTTAACGAACCAACCCCGCCTCCCTTAATCCTTTTAATTTTTTTTATTAGTTCCGGTATCACCTCGAAGAGGTCCCCCACGATACCGTAATCTGCCATTCGGAATATGGGGGCATCCGGGTCTTTGTTTATCGCAAGGACATACCGGGAGGTCCTCATGCCCACTATGTGTTGCGGAGCACCCGAGATGCCGCAGGCGATATAGAGTTTTGGAGAGACGACCCTGCCGGTCTGCCCCACCTGCACGGCATGCGGCATCCACCCCGCGTCCACAGCCGCCCTCGAGGCACCCACGACCCCTCCAAGGATATCTGCCAGCTCTTCCAGGAGACTAAAATTCTCGGGGCCTCCCATCCCCCTTCCCCCGGAGACCACTACATCCGCCTCCGTGATATCCACCCTCTCCGTCACCCTTACAGTCTCTTTTGGCTTAACCCTTATATCATCTTCCTTGAGCCTCACCTCGACCTTTATCATCTCTCCATGTCTTTTTCCGACCGGCGCCGCCTTAAACGCCCTCGGCATTAGAGAGAGGATGGTCTCATCCCTTAGAGACAAGGTCTCTATGACCTTTCCTCCGTAAAGAGGGCGAGTTATATAAATAACCCCCTCTTTGACCTCCAAGCCGGTAGCGTTGGGCAGATAGGGTAGCGCAAGGGAGACCGAAAGGAGCGGGGCGAGGTCTCTGCCCGTGGATGTGCCCGGGACGATGAGCGCCCTGACCGTTTTATCCTTTAAAAAATCCTCTAAGGCCTTTCTATAGGCGTCGTTGGTATAGGTGGCAAGCAGGGCATGCTCCAGGAGGTAGACCTTATCGGCCATTCCCAGAAGACCTTCTGCCAGAGGTTCCAAGCCTCTGCCGGGGAGTATGAGGGAGAGTTCAGCTCCAAGGGCCTCGGCCAGCACTCTCCCGGCCCCGAGGGCCTCGAGTGTCACGGCCTTTATCTCCTCATCCCTGTATTCTCCAAGGACCCATATCAAAGGACTTTTATCTCCTCTTTTAAAAACTTCACGGTCTGGTTGACTGCATCCCCTAGATCACCCTTAAAGATGATCCCCTTCCTCTTCAAGGCGGGGTGGGAGAGCCCCTCTCTGTTAAAAGGGCTCTGGAACGCTTCTTTCTTTATGCCGATGGAGCTTAAATCCAGATACCTTATCTCATGTTTCTTTGCCCTCATTATACCCGGAAGTGACGGGTATCTCGGTTCGTTGAGCCCCTTCTGTGCGGTAAAGAGCGCAGGCAGGGGGCATTCGATAACCTCCACCCCCCTTTCCACCTCGCGGTGGGCCTCGGCATGATTCTTATCCGGAAAGACCTTAAGGCTCTTTATGGCCGAGACCAGGGGGATGTTCAGCAGCCCTGCCACGGCGCCGCCAACCATACCCGAGTCCGTGTCCGTCCCCTGCTTTCCGCAGAGTATAAGGTCAAAAGGCATCTTCGAGATCACCCTGGATAACACCATGGCGATACCCCGGCCGTCCAAACCCTTAAGCCCGGCATCGGTCACATAAACGGCCTCGTCAGCTCCCATGGCTATCGCCTTTTTTAAGACCTCTTCTCCGCCTTCCGAGCCTGCGGTAATAACTGTCACCCTCCCGGCAAACCTCTCCTTAATCCTTACGGCCTCTTCCACGGCGTATTCGTCGTAGGGGTTTAAGACCCACGGGAGGCCGGCCTCCTTTGTTTCAAGGCCGCCTTCTTCTATCTCTATCTCAACCCCTGTATCGGGAACCCTCTTCAAACATACGATAATATCCATACCGTTAAGCCTATATCAGGGATGCCAAAAATGCAACTGTTCCATAAGCCCTACGTCCATTGACAGGACACACGGTGTGAAGTATAGTTGATACGGGTGGTGCGATGAAGATCCTTTCCAGCAAACTTGCAGATTATGCATCATCCCTTTCACTTATTGATCTCCCTCCACAGGTCATCCACGAGGTTAAGAGGAGGCTCATGGACAGCCTCACTTATTGAGGATAGACATGAAATTCAACGCTTTTAAACTCGAGATGGGTGAGATTTCACTCCTCACATTTAACAGGCCCGGGGTAAATCTCTTTTCAACAGAGGTCCTTAAAGACTTCATCAGGGCGCTTAAGGCCCTTCACTCATCAAAGGATATCAGGGTCCTGGTAATCACCGGTGAGGGAAAGACTTTTCTGGCAGGGGCGGATATAAAAGAGTTGAGCACCTTTACCACCGTGGAGGCTGAGAGGTTTTCCAGGCTCTTCCATGAGGCGATGGACCTTGTGGAAGGGCTTCCGAGGCCCGTCATTGCGGCGGTGAACGGTTTTGCCCTCGGCGGTGGGTGCGAGCTCATCCTCGCCTGCGATATGGTTATAGCTTCAGAAGCGGCGGTCTTCGGCACCCCTGAGATAAACATCGGCATAATCCCAGGGGCGGGCGGAACGCAGAGGCTCGCTTCCAGGGTCGGCAGGCTCAGGGCAAAGGAGCTTATCTTTACAGGGAGGAGAACTTCTGCAAATGAGGCCGTGGCCATGGGGTTGATAAACAAAGTGGTTCCAAAGGAGAAGCTCCTTGAAGATGTGATGGCCCTGGCAAGGACTGTAGCCTCCAAGCCCACCCAATGCCTTGAGGCAACTAAGGCCCTTATAGATCACGGCACCTTGGATAAAGAGGTAGAGGCCTTTAGCAGGATGTTTTCTTACGAAGACCGGGAAAGGCTCATGAAGGAGTTCATTAAAAAGAGGTAAGCCGTGGAAGAGATTGTGATTACAACCGCTTTAAGGACCCCGAGCGGCAGACCCTTGGGCGGACTCTCCCCCTTGACCGCACCCGAGCTCTGCTCACAGGTCGTAAAGGAGGCCATCAGGAGGTCGGAGATAAAACCCTATCAGGTGGATGAGGTCATTATGGGTAATGTAGTCTCCGCAGGCATGGGACAGAACCCGGCAAGGCAGGCCGCAATTCTGGCGGGGCTACCCTATGGAGTTTCAGCTCTTACGGTTAATATGGTCTGTGCATCGGGGTTGAGGGCAATAGCCTTGGGGGCTCAGGCCATAAGGCTCGGTGAAGCCGACGTTATAGTTGCAGGTGGTATGGAGAGTATGAGCAATGCACCCTTCCTTTTAAGAGAGATGAGGGGTGGAAGGAAGTTCGGGGACTCTGTGTGCGTGGACGCCTTTATCTACGACGGCCTGTGGGATCGCTTCTACGGGGCCCATATGGGGACCCTCTGCGAGCTTACTGCTAAAAGATACGGGATATCCAGAAAGGATCAAGACACCTTTGCCCTGAAGAGCCATAAAAAGGCGATGAAGGCAAGCAGAGGAGGGTTTTTTAAGGAGGAGACAGTCCCTGTAAGGGTTAAAAAAAACGGCGTGGAGTCAGTCGTCGATACAGACGAGACAATAAGGTGGGATACGAGCTTACGGAAACTCGCCCGGCTAAAGCCCGTCTTCAAAAAAGGCGGGACAATAACCGCTGGGAACGCCCCTGGGTTGAATGACGGCGCGGCTTGTGTGCTCCTTATGTCCGGGAAGAAGGCCCGGAGACTGAAGGTCAAACCCCTTGCAGAGATTGTCGGTTGGTCTTCGGGGCATCTGGACCCGAGGTGGTACCCCGTGGCCCCTTTGAAGTCCGTAAAGGCCCTCCTGAAAAAAACGGGCCTTAAGGTGGAGGACTTCGACCTTATAGAAGAAAATGAGGCCTTTGCGGCCCAGACCCTTGCGGTGATAAAGGGGCTTTCCCTCGACCCTGAAAAGGTTAACGTAAACGGAGGCGCCCTGGCCCTCGGCCACCCCATAGGGGCGAGCGGGGCGAGGATCCTGGTTACCTTGATCCATGCCTTGAAAAAGAGGAAAAAGAGGCTGGGGCTGGCTACACTCTGTCTTGGAGGCGGAGGGGCCGTGAGTATGGCTATAAGGAGCCTGTAGTTATGGCATCAAAAGATATAAAAAAGATAGGGGTTGTAGGTGCGGGGACAATGGGGAGGGGGATTGCCCAGGTCTTTGCCCTTTACGGTTATCCTGTGATTCTTGTGGACAGGGAAGAGGGCATACTTCAGGGGGCCCTGGAAAAGGTAAAAGAATGGACAGACCCTGACTTGTGGGACAGGGTCTCAAGCCTCATCGAGACATCCACTAACATGGAAGGCGTGAGGGACTGCGACCTTGTTGTTGAAGCTGTCATCGAGGAGATGGAGGTAAAGAGGGACGTGTTTACGACCCTCAGCAGGGTGTGCGATGAATATGCCGTCATAGCCACCAATACCTCCTCTCTTTCCATTGATGAACTCTCAAGGGCGGTTGACAACGCTTCCCGCTTTATAGGCATGCACTTTATGAACCCGCCCAAGGTGATGAAGCTCGTGGAGGTGGTTAAGGGGGATAAGACTTCGGAAGAGACTGTAAGGGCTGTAACGGGGCTGGTTAAGATGCTGGAAAAGGTGCCTGCCGTTGTTAAGGACTCTCCAGGTTTTGTATCCAACCGTCTTCTGTTCGCCCTCATAGGTGAGGCGTTGCGGCTTTTGGAGAGGGGTGTAGCCGCCAAGGAAGATATAGATGCCGTTATGAAATACGGCATGAACCACCCAATGGGACCGATCGAGCTTGCGGATTTTATAGGCCTTGATATCTGTCAAAATATAATGCGCAACCTGTTTGAGGGCTTGGGGGACGACAGATACAGGCCTCCGCATATTCTCGAAGATCTGGTTAACAAAGGAAAGCTGGGAAGAAAAGCAGGAGAGGGTTTTTATAGATACCGGTAGGGGGTGTGGCAATCGTAGTCAAGTCCAAGAACGGAGAAAAGAGAAGCATCACGTTGAACCAGACGGTCCTTAAGCTCCTTAGGGCCAGGGGAGGGCCGGGAGATAAGGACATATCATGTTCAGGAGTTCTACGAAAAACTACCGTCGGAGCTGAGCCTCAAGTATATTAAGAATATCCTGAATGCCCTTGAGAATTTTTTTAACACGCTCCACCGTCTCGACAGGATAGATAAGAAGCCAGCCTTCCCCACGATAACCCTTGACCACAATGCACCGAGATGGATCGACAACGCAGATCGAGGTTCTCAAAGAGATACCAAAGGCGGATCGCCCCATTTTTACCTTTCTTTCGTTCCAAGGGGTGATGCCGGGAGAGGCAAGGGTCCTGAAGGTCAAGGATGTAGACTTCAGCAACGAGAGCATTACCATTTCAAGAACCTGCTCGGATAGGACTATACGGGAGAGAGTGAAGGGGAAGGTGTCAAGGCCCAGGGCAATACACCTCTTGATACTTCCATGCTCAAGGAAATGTGCCAGAGCAAGCACCCTGAAGCCTTTGTCTTCATCAACCAGCGCACCGGGCGTCCCTATACTCAAAATTTTATAAACGAGCTATGGGTAGAGGCAAGGAAGCAAAAAGGCCTCGACATACCCCTTTACAATGCAACACGCCATTCTCTTGCCTCGACTTTGCTTAACGACGGCGCAGACCTGGCGGCGATAAAAGACATTCTTGGACACACTGACATAAGGACTACCCTCATATACGCACACGGCGACCTGAATAATCACCTGAAGAGTTCTAACAGAAGAGCTTTTTCCACCAGTCTTTATTCGTTTCGTAAGTTTACCTCAGAGTTGTTCTTTATTTATCCCAGCTTCGCAGGCTGAGTTGAGCGTAAGCGAAAGCCATCAACTCAATCTTTCCCTCAGAAATCTTGAATCCTCAAAACTCTCCGAAAGTGCAGACTTGTAGGTGAAACAGGTAAGATTAACATAGAACAATTTTGCGTCACCAGACCGTCACCGATACCATCGGGAACCAGGTAAAGCATAGGCAAATCATCTGGTTCGGGAGGCGAGGGCGGGGTTCGAGTCCCTCACCCTCCGCCATTGTTTTTGTTACCCTTCCATCAACTCCATCGCTTCACCACAGCAGACGAGCTCGCCGCCGCCGGCCTTTGTCACAACCACTTCGTTGCCGCAGAGATTGCACCTGTATTTCTCGCCTTCCTTTGATACCTTCATCTGTCTCCTCCTTTTTTGTTATATTAACGGGCTGATTAAAAATTCTTTCTTCCGAGGAAATCCCGCGCTTCCTTGAGCCCCAGCGCGGCCGCCCTTCTCATATTTTTTTCAGCCTCTTTTTTATCTCCCCTTTTAAGATAGGCGAGGCCGAGGTTATAGTAGCCCACGGCGTTTTCAGGGTCAAGCGTGACGGCCTTTAAGAAATCCTGTACGGCTGAGCTATAATCGCCGCTCATTAAAAAGGCCGTGCCCCTGTTGAGATAGGCCTTTGGCTCGGCCGGGTCGAGAGCGAGGGCGCGGTTAAAGTCCTTGAAGGCGGGGCCTAAAAGTCCCATCTCTCCGTAAGTGATGCCCCTGTTTATTAGGGCATCTGTGTAGGAGGGGCTAATTGCGAGGGCCCTCGTATAATCGTCGACGGCGTTTTTAAATTTGCCGCGCCTGTCGTATTCGAGGCCCCGGTTGTTATAGGGGATGGCCGCTCTGTCGGGATAGAGCCTTATGGCCTCGGTCATGATTGTCAGCGAGTCCTTCCACAGTCTTTCCTGACTTACGGTCTTAAGGCCAAGGAGACCAAGAACGGCGACGAGGAACAGGGCAATAAAAACCTTCGGAGCCGTCGAACCTTTTTTAAGCACAACTCCCACGCCGGCCCCTGCGAGGATAAAAAACGCGATGCTCGGAAGGTACAGGTACCTGTCGGCGGCGGCCTGACCGCCGACCTGTATGACGCCTATTACTGGAAAGAGCGTAACGAGGTAATAGAGCCAGGCCGATAAAAAATATTTTTTGCGTATCCAATAAATACACAAAAAGGTAATAAGCGCGAGTACGAGAACAAACCCCACGAATTCAGGGCTGATAATACCGGTCTGAAAGGGCGGGGGATAGTAGGGTGAGAGGTCCGCGGGGAAGATGAGTTTATAGAGGTAAAAGAGATAGGCGCGGGCCGCGATATAGAGACGCATGGCAATGGAATGCGTGACGAATGTCCTTAACCCCCCTCCGCCTCTTTGCGCCCAGATGGTGACGGCCGCCGAGAGGGCGGCGAGGACGAAGAAGGGGATCTTTTCGATTATTACCCCTTTTATATTCTTTATGCGTTCGAGTGGATAAAAATCTATAATGAGGAGAACGAGCGGAAGACTCACGGCCATGGGCTTGCTCATGAGGGCCAGGGCAAAGACAGAGAAGGATAACGTGTAAGAGACGGCCCTGTGAGATACGCCGTTGCTATCAAGGGTTTTAGCGGCCGCGTACCTCAAATAAAAGATAACACTTAAGAGGTAGAAGAAGGCGCTTAAGACGTCCTTACGTTCTGAGACCCAGGCAACGGACTCGACGTGCACGGGGTGGAGGCCGAAGAGGAGGGCCGTTGTAACGCCTGCGATAAGGACGGGAAGACTATGTTTCGTCTTAACCCCCCCGCCGTCTTTTTGTGCGGCGCTTATGAGTTTTATTGTCACAAGGAAAACAAGGAGGGTATTTAGTGAGTGGATGATTACGCTCGTCAGGTGGTGCCCGAAAGGATCGAGACCCCAGAGTAAAAAATC
>BTQV01000034.1:0-10856 GCA_036986055.1 Thermodesulfobacteriota bacterium | reverse complement strand
TTCGGAGACCTTAACGACAAGCAGAGCCAGTACGTCGAATTCATACATTCCAGCGGCGAGCACCTCCTGAAACTCATAAACAACATACTCGACCTCTCAAAGATAGAGGCGGGAAGGATGGCGCTCCTGCCCGAGGTTTTCCCCATAACCGAGGTGATAGGCGAGGTCCTGGGTATGATAAGGCCGCTCGCCCATGAAAAGAACGTGACAATCGAGACAAAGACAGTGCCCGCCTCTCCGAAGCTCCGCGCTGACAAGGCGAAGTTCAAGCAGATAATGCTCAACCTCCTTTCAAACGCAGTGAAATTCAACAAGAACGGCGGCAAGGTCGACCTCGGCTGGAGCGTTGTAGAGGAGCCTTGCGGCATGGAGTTCAAACACTTCGTCGTCTTCAAGATCAGGGACACGGGCATTGGTATTGAAGACGCCGACAAGGGAAAAATCTTCAAGGAGTTCGAGCAGGTCGACTCTTCCTTTACAAAGGAATACGACAGCACGGGCCTTGGCCTCGTGCTGACAAAGAGGCTTGTGGAGATACACAACGGTGAGGTGAGGTTCGAGTCCACCCCGGGCAGCGGCTCAACCTTTTATGTGAAACTTCCCCAGGGCACCGATGAGATAGAACTCCCGGAATTTTCAGACCACGCCACGACAATCCAGGATGACGGCGACAGGCCGCTCGTCCTTCTCGCAGGTGAGAGCCCCGATATAAACCATCTCCTTGAGATTTACCTCGGTGTCAGGACCTACAGGGTCGTGACCGCTTCCGACGGCCAGGACCTTCTCACAAAGGCACGGGAAGAAAAACCCTTCGCAATCATCATGGGGATAACAATCCCCAATAAAGACGGCTGGGAGGTGTTGAGGGAGTTGAAGGCCGGCGCCGAGACGACCCATGTCCCGGTCATCATAGTCTCCTCCATCGACAACAAGGAACTCGGTTTTGCGCTGGGCGCCGTGGAATATCTGGAAAAACCAGTTGACAGGGAAAAACTGATACACACGTTGAACCGCTTGAGGGGTGCCGAGAAAGAGGTCCATGCGCCATCGCGCGTCCTCCTTATAGGAGATTCTCCCGATGAGATAAGGGAGGCGGTTGAGTGCCTTGAGAAGGACGGGGTCCTGGTATTCATGGCCAAGGCGGACTCAAGGGCCGCCGACCTTACCGCCTCGTGCAGGCCCGATTGCATAGTCATGAATATGAAGGACAAGAGGAAAAAATTTTTTGAAACACTGGATATGCTTCGTGAAATCGAGGGGCCGAGAAATACGCCTATAATAGTCTTTGCGCCGGAGGGTCTTACAGAGGACGAAAGACAGAGGCTGAACGGAGGGCGGGTGAGGCTCGTCGTACAGAGGAAGGGTCATTTCTCCGAGGATGTCGTCGAGGAGATTAAAAATATCTGAGCAGCCATGTATCGAGTAATGGGGCCGGGATGACCCCGGGAGGGTGAAGAGTGCCGGAGAACAAACAAAAAGTTCTTCTCGTGGAAGACAATTACATGAATACGGTCCTCGTCAGGGAAATCCTCGAGATGAACGGTTACGAAATGGTCGAGGCCGGGACAGGGGCCGAGGCTATAAGGCTCATCGCGACGGAGAAACCCGACCTGGTTCTGATGGACATCCATCTTCCAGGCATGGACGGGGTTACGGCCACAAGGATAATCAAATCCGAGGAGAGGTACAGGTCCATACCGGTTCTCGCCCTTACTGCGTCGGCGTCCAAGAACGATGAAGAGGAGATACTGAGCAAGGGTTTTGACGGCTATGTCACAAAACCCATAAACGTAAAAAGTCTCCTTGAGGCGATGGAAAATTTCCTGAAGAAAGGTGACCTCTGACAGGGGGCGTGTAGGTGCGCTGCGCGCCAGGCGCTGCCAGTCGTCAAGCTGGCTCATATTTTTTTGTCTTCACCTGCAATTTTTTAAGACCCAGTATTATCCCCCTGACCCTTTCCATGTCCCCGGACCCGGCGGAGCGTCCACCGTAGCGCTCCTCCATATAGAGTTCCGTAATTAGTTTTACGCCTGCGTCTCCTATCCTTAGAGAGAATTCCACGGGCGTCTCGCTCGATAGCCTGCAAAAACCCTTTTTTGAAAGAATCTTCAGCATCTCAAGGTAGAAGGGCGGCGTCTTTGCGGGGCGTGTCAAAAGCGCGCCCTTCTTTCTCACTATTATGATAAAGGCCGCGGCGACGAGGATAAAACCGGCCGCAAGGGGCAGGAGAAATCCCCTTATGGCGCCGGTCTTCATGGCCCTTTTGAGCCCCGCGATGAGACTGGACGAGCGCGCGCTTAAATTCCCGGCGAACCTCTTCTGGTCTACGGAGGTGTAACTTATTATATACCTGTTCCATTTAAGACGCATGTAATCGAGATAGAGGCTAAGCCGTGAAGTGGGGGAAAATGGCTTGAGCCCCGCCGACGGGGTGGGGTCGAAGCGTGTCCACCCCGTCCCGTCAAGGTATACCTCGGTCCAGGAGTGGGCGTCGCTCTGCCTGACGATAAAATAACCTCCCATGTCGTTCCACTCTCCCTGCAGAAAACCCGTAACGAGCCTCGTTGGCACGTTGGCCGCCCTCAGGAGCATGGCAAAGGCCGTCGCGAAATGCTCGCAGTAACCCTCTTTTGTAAAGAAGAGGAAGTCGTCTATGGGGTTTGTCCCGCCGCCTTTTCCCACGTCAAGGGTATATCTGTAGTTCTCACTTAAATATGCCTTTACGGCCGCCGCCTTTTGAGCGGCGGTCTTTTTCCCGGCGGTAAGCCTTGCGGCAAGGTCTTTTAACCTCCCTCCCGCGTCCCCCCCGGCCGCCCCCGTCAAGTCGAGGAGCCTTCTCATGTCGTTCCCGGACTCGGGCCCCGTTGGCGAGGCCCCGGGTGAGGACCACACTGTGTAACGGATCCTCGAGTAGGGAGGCGAGGGAAGATATATGGCGCCTGCGGCGTCTCTCCAGATATTGGGAAAGGGGGCGGAGAGCCTGACGGCGTAAGGCTCGGCGAAGAGGACTTCGGTGGAGAGCGGCTCGAGGAGTATTTTTTGCTCTACGAGCCTGCGGCCGGGCTTCTGGAAGGTGAAAAGACCACCCTTATTTCTGACGAGAGAATTGGGCCCGGTCCTCCTCTTCCAGGCCGTTCCGTCGTACTCTTCGAGTACGGCGCCCCGGAAATAGATTGGTCCGGCGGGCCTCTTCGCCCCGGGGAACTCGACCCTCATAACGACGGTGTGGTCCTTCTTGACCGTGCCTATTGCGCCGAACTCAACGGTATCCGAGAAGCCCGTCACCTTTATGGCGTTAAGGGTCTTGCGCTGAAAAAAACCTGTCTCCATCCTCGGTATGATGAAGAAGAGTATGAAGGTCACGCCGACTGAGACGGTGGTTACTGTGACGAGTGAGATGAAAAAGGGGGCGTCAAAGAGTCCTGGCGGGGGCTCGGTCCCGGCGAGGCCCCTCAAATCGAACTCCTTCTTTATGTTGATGACGATCATGGCGAAGATGGCCGATATTATGAAGACGACGAGGAGCGGCAGAAATACAAGGCTCATTGTGGTGGCCGCCGCCGCGAGAATGAGAAAGAAGACCGCGCCGTAGACGATGACATAGTCCCTGTTGGCGTTCAGGTCAAAGAGTTTAACGGCGAGCAGTATTATGAGGAAGCGTGTCGCTATCGTTATGATGTCCCACAGGTCCTTTGCCGTCAGGAGATAGTCTGCGACGAAGATAATGAATATGACCAGCGCGAGAAAGTTCCATATCCGGGAAGGCAAAACACGCTTTTTTTTCACATTGAGGACAAGGCTTATAAAGACGGCCCCAATGATAAGCGCCATAAACCCCGGCGACACGGACTCTACGAGGGTAACGGAGTAGAGGCCGAGAAGGGCCATGAAATACGTCACGATTGTCATATAACTGGAAAACTTCATGGATATACGACCCTGAATGAAGGAGCGCCCGGGCCGGCCGGTTTTATTACGGCGAGGTGATTTAGGAGACTGAAGAAATGCCTGTCTCCCGCACCACCCGGCAGCGTCACGCCCACCGTTTGAAGTGAGACCGAGTAGCCGGAGTCGATAAAATATTTTATTACCCCAGCCACCTCATCCACCCTATCCTCAAAAACCCCTTCTTTGCCTGAAACGGAGAGGTTGTTGAAGCGGACGATAACCTCTTTCTCGCTCTCCCTCTCGAACTCCTTTACCACGAGGCCGGTATTTTTAGCCGCGGACTTCCAGTGTATGAAGCGGGAGTCGTCATGAGGTGTGTAGTCCCTCAGGTTGTGGAGTTCAGAGCCGGCCCCCCTTTTAAAGACCCTTTGCCCTGCCCGTGGGGAGGTCGCTCCGGGCAAGGAAAGGGTCATGGGCTTTACCTCGGGGTAAACCGTTACCTCGAGTTCCACGGCCTCGACCTTGCCCTTGATAAAGAGCCCGAAGGGGAAGCGGGTCGTAACCTTTATGCCCGTTAAGATGTGGCGGCCGCGTCTTTTGAAGGTATAATCACTCATCCTTAGAATCGAAGCACCGGCGTCGAGTTTAAGGAGATAGACGGGCGTGGTGTCGATGCCCCTGGCGCCGGACTCTGACAGGTCGAAGGATATTGAGGGGAGGAATCTCTTGTTGTTTTCAATCTCAATGGAGAAGGGGGCCGGTCTGTTCTTGAATATCCTCTTGGGCGGCCTCCTGAAAGGTTTTATTCTTTTAAGGGTGGACTCGGACATGAGTCCGGAGATAATAATGATGGAAAGGAGGGTGGCCAGGACCAGGTAGAGGAGGTTGTTGCCGGTGTTTATGGCGGCGATCCCGGTAAAGAAGAGGATTGCCATGAACCACCAGCCTTCTCGCGTCACCTTTAGCGACCTGGGGAACCTGAACCGGGGTGTCTTCGGCCTTTCTCCTCCGGGCCTTTTAGACCCTGATAAAAACCTCCCGGCGAGGACCGTGAGCCAGGGCAGCGGCGCGGATATGGCCGGTCTAAAGTTCATAGCGTTTAGATAGGGACGGTTACGTTTGAGAGGATTTCCCGGATAATGAGGGTGGTGTCGCTTAAATCATCGCCGAAACCCCTCGCTTCCGGGATTATCCTGTGGGCGAAGACGCTTGAGGCGAGCGTTTTTATGTCGTCGGGCGTGGCGTAATCCCTGCCCGCCACTATTGCGTGGGCCTGGGCGGTCCTGAAAAGGGCCATTGTCCCGCGCGGGCTCACGCCGAGGCTTATATCCTTGTGGCTTCTCGTGGCCTCGGCAATGGAGAGGATGTAGTTTACAAGGTCGTCCTCAACGCGGACTTTCGCGCTAAGTTCCTGCATCCCGAGTACGTCCGGAACCTCGAGGACCGGCTTCAGGTCATTTATTGCGGCTGGCGCCGAAACAGACCGGATTATTTCCTTCTCATGGGCGGCGTCGGGATAACCTATCCTTAAAGAGAGGGTAAACCTGTCGAGCTGTGACTCGGGCAGAGGAAAGGTGCCTGAAAATTCCAGGGGGTTTTGCGTGGCAAGGAGCATAAAGGGCTCGGGCAGGGCGTGGGTCGTCCTGTCAACGGTAACCTGGCGGTCGTTCATGGCCTCGAGCAGAGCGCTCTGTGTCTTGGGCGTCCCCCTGTTTATCTCGTCGGCGAGCACTATATTGGCGAAGAGAGGACCCTTTCTGAACTCGAACCTGTGCTCGGGCTGGTTGTATACCGTCACCCCTATAACGTCCGAGGGCAGGAGGTCGCTGGTGAACTGAATTCTCTGAAAGGTGCAGTTCACGCTCCTTGCGAGCCCGTGGGCAAGCGTTGTTTTTCCCACTCCAGGCACGTCCTCTATGAGAAGGTGCCCCCTGGCGAGAAGCGCTGTTATGGCAAGGTCTATAGTCGCGCTCTTGCCGCGGATTACCCTCTCGAGGTTCTCCCTGAGGGCGATTACCTTTTCGTAGGCTTCTGTGAACTCCATAATTATAAAATATTATCAGATTGTGCCTCTATCCGTCAAATAATGGACGTTAAAAACGCGCACTCCTCCCTTTGAGGCCTCCCAACAAGGAGAAAGCTCGGGAAATAAGGCCCTTTGAGCGTCCCAATTACGCAATTTTTTCCATATGTGACAAACTTTGTCACAATATTGGCGTGTGTGCGGAAATGTCATAGGAATGAAACTCTTTAAAAAACAAGTAGTTATGCCAGATGTGACTTTTGGCACGCAAAGTGCAGTATAGGTAATCGAAAGCAAAACGAAAATAAAAAATAAAATTTGCTTTAAAAAAAACTTAATACAATAAGAAGGAGGAACACAAAATGGGTAAGACGTCAAAAAAACTTATAGCGATAGCATCGGTCTTCGGATTTCTATGGGTGACGGCGGGTTACGCCTACGCGCTGACCGCCACGAACGCACTTAACGTAACGGCATCGGTAATCAGTAACTGCAGGATCAAGAGCGTTACGGACATAGCCTTCGGCAACTACGACCCGACGGACGTTACAAACCCCACGGACGCGCTGGGCGACTTTACATTCAAATGCACGAAGGGCACCGGCTATGACCTCTATGTGACGGGTACAAGGTCCATGACCTTCGGCACAGATACCCTTACTTTCGAACTCTACACAGACGCTGTGAGAACGAACCTCTGGCCTAACCTGAGCCCCGGCGTAACAGGCACGTCCGCGAGCAACGCCGACGACGTGAGAAACGTATACGGCAGGATACCAGCAGGCCAGGACGTTGGAGCAGGCTCCTACAGCGGTAGCGTTACCATAACGGTTCAGTACTAAAGGAGATGTACTTACCCGCATCTCACCAGGAAAGAGGAGGGGCTTCGAGGCCCCTCCTCTTTTTATCGTTGCATTCTAAAATAAAAAACATTAATATCTCTACCATGAAAAAGCTCCTATCTCTATTTTCCGTCACCGCATTGATACTTCTTCTCGCCTCCGTCTCCTTTTCAGCGGATTTCACCGTCAGCCCCATAAAGGTCTATTTCAAGGGCACGGCCAGGACTTCAGCGGTTACCATAAAGAACAACTCCTCCGACCCCATAACCCTGCAGGTGAGCGTCGTCTCCTGGAACCAGGACGAGACCGGTGAGGACCAATATACGCCTACCGATGAGATAATAGCCTTCCCCAGGATCTTCAAGTTGAAAAGGGAAGAAGAACAGCTCATAAGGATAGGCTCCAAGGTGACGCCGGGCCCTATCGAGAAGACTTACAGGATATACGTGAGTGAGATACCCCAGCCTCAGTCAAAACTAGAGGATGGTACAGTGCTCCGTACCCTCATGAGGGTGGGTATACCCATCTTCGTGGAACCTGTAACTCGGGAGAATTCCGGAAAAATTGAGGATTTGAGTTTGGAAAAGGGCAGGCTCCTCTTCTCCGTGGCGAACACGGGGAACCGTCACTTCATTATGAGGACGGTGAAGGTTGAGGGTAAAGACGCCTCGGGCAAGGTCGTCTTTACGAGAGAGCTCGCGGGCCGTTATCTCCATGGTAAAAAACGGAAAAAATTCGTGGTAGAGATTCCAAAAAAAGAATGCCTTACGATATCCCACCTGGTGATTGATGTCTCTGCGGACAGACTCTCAATGACAGAGAGGATCAATGTCACCCCGGCGCGCTGTTCACCATAGGGTTTTTCTTATCATATTTTTTGTCCTCATCGCCCTTACGGCTGGGAATTCCTTCTCAAGCGAAGTTGTTCCGTTAAAGATTATTCTCAATTCCGTGGACATGGGAGAGTCTCTTGTGGTCATGACCGAGGGCGGGGACGTTTTGGTCCCTCTTGACGAGATTAAGAAGACGAGGCTCAGAGAGGGCCTTGGAAGCGTCGAAGAGTACGGTGGAGAGCGTTACATTTCGCTCAAATCCATAAAGGGGCTTGAGTTCTCCGTCAACGAGAAAGACGTTTCCGTTGAGATAACCGCCGACCCCTATCTCTTCAAGGAAGAGGTGGTGGACCTTTCCTACAAGAGGTCCTATGAGGTAACCTATACCAAAGCCAACTCCGCTTTTCTCAATTACAACTTCTTTTACGATACGGGAGACGATTCCATCGATTTCTCAACGGAGGTGGGGGTGAGGTTGGGGGACTACCTCGGGACTTCCACCTTCGACTATTTGAAGGACCAGGAGAGCAATAATCTCGTAAGGCTCATGACAACGGTAACAAGGGATTACAGAGAGGACTTGAGGACCCTGGATGTGGGCGACTTTACGGCCCTCTCGGGGCCTCTTGGAACGGCGACTCTTCAGGGCGGAGTAATGTTTTCCAAGAATTACGAAATCGACCCCTATTTTCTGCAATTCCCGCCATTGTCGTTCAGGGGCGCGCTCACGGCCCCCTCGGTGGTAGACGTCTACGTGGATGATCAACTCGTACGCACGGAAAGGCTTCAGCCCGGGGAGTTCGAACTGAGCAACATCCCGTCGATCGTCGGTTATGGAAAATCGAAGATAGTCATAAGGGACGTCTTCGGCAAAGAGACTACCGTCACAAACCCCTTCTTCTACTCCGACAGGCTTTTGAGGAAAGGCTTGAGCGAGTACAGTTACAGTCTTGGTTTCGTGAGAGAGGATTTCGGCGAAAAGAGTTTTAACTACGGAAAACTCGCCTTGCAGGGCTTTCACCGTTACGGCTTTTCCGAGAAACTGCTCGGCGGCTTCACCCTCGAGGCCTCGGGCGGGCTTATAAGCGCCGGACCCACGGCGTCGTTCCTTCTCTCAAATTACGGCGTCGTGGACGCGGCCCTGGCTTTAAGCAACTCAGAGGGCAAGAGCGGTTACGGCACCTTCCTGAACTACTTCTTCAAGAGCAGGAACTTTACCGCCTCCGTCTCGTACAAGGCCCTTTCGCGTTACTTTTCCAACCTCACGACTTCGCCCACAGACGACAAGACGGCGGTGCTTTTCAGCGCCTCGGCGGGCATGGCATTTATAAGGTTCGGCACCATAACCGCCCAATACTCGGCCTCGAGGCCCTACGAGAGCGCCGATACCTCACGGTACGGCCTCCTCTATGACAGAAACATATCGAGCCGGACTAATATATTCGCCACGGCGTCGAAGACCGAGGAGGAGGGGGGGCCGGACTCCAACGAATTTTTTCTGGGCTTTCATATATACTTCGGCGCCAACACTTCGGGGAACTTGAGTTACGCTAATAACGGCGGCGATGTAACGAGAACCGCCGCCATCCAGAGAAACCTGCCGCTAGGAACGGGCTACGGGTACAGGGCCCAGATCGACAACAGCGCGGACAGAACGGATATCAACGTGGGAGCCGACTACCAGAACGACTACGGATTTTACGGCGTAAATTACAGAGATGCCGACGGCGACCAGAGGGCGCAGTTCACCGTCGCCGGCGGCATAGGCTACATAGACAGGACCACCTTCGTAAGCAGGCCCATTACCGACAGCTTCGCCAAGGTTAAACT
This sequence comes from Thermodesulfobacteriota bacterium, assembly GCA_036986055.1. GTDB lineage: Bacteria > Desulfobacterota > GWC2-55-46 > GWC2-55-46 > JADFVP01 > BTQV01. Next base: position 1,440 of record BTQV01000034.1, on the reverse strand, counting down.
CGACGGTCTCGAAGGGGTGAGGGTGCGTTATTTCAACAACGAAGTGGGCAGGACCGACAAGAACGGCTCGGTTATCATACCTGTAATAAACTCCTACAGGGACAATAGAATTGACATAGAGAAGGACGACATCCCCATAGAGTACGCCATCTCCACAGTTAAGAAATACATAAACCCGCCGCTTAGGAGCGGTTCAGTCGTCGTGTTCGACGTGAGGAAGATCCAGGCGCTTTCAGGCAAAATATATGTGATCGAAGACGGAGTTAAAGTTCCTGTTGAATTTTCCGTCATGACGGTTATACTAAAAGACAAGACCCTTGAGGGTCTCGTAGGCAAGGACGGCGAATTCTACATAGAGAACGTACCTTCCGGTAGTTACAGCGGTCAAGTTTTTTACAAGGAGAGTGTTTGCCGCTTCGACCTTGAGGTGCCTGAAAGCGCGGAGGTTTTTGTTGACGCAGGGGAGGTCATATGCGCGGTAGAAAAGTAGCAGGGTTTATCATAGGCGCCGCCGCCTTTATCGTATTCAGCCTGTGGTCAGGCATCGCCTCGGCGGCCTGCACCGTTACAACCACGTCCGTAAATTTCGGCAGTTACGACGTATTCCTTACCACGGCGACAGACGTCAACGGCTCGGTTAGCGTGACGTGCACGGACCCTGGCAGGACCAGAGTCACCATAGCCATAGGGCAGAGCCCCAATTCCGGCGGCTTCGACCCGAGGCAGATGAAACACTCAACGCTCCCGGACCTCCTCGACTACAACCTTTACAAGAACAGAAAGAGGACAAGGATCTGGGGAGACGGTACGGGAGGGACATTTACCGTCACAAGGCGGGTGAGGCAGAACAGGACAGTGACACGGAACATCTACGCCAGGATAACGCCGGCCCAGGACGTATCGGCCGGCTCATATTTCGACACGCTCACGGTGACTATCACATGGTAAATGTTAATTTTCCAAGGACAGTGAAAGGAGAAGATGCTCAATATCCTTCTTGCGCTCAACGAGCCGCACGAAGAGATTTCCGCCCTCATCAAGGAATATAGAGTAGAGCTCATCCCTGAAAACACACCCCTTTGCAACCCTGTTAGAAATTCCAACTTTGACGTGGCCATCATAGAAGGCGGCCTTGAAGACCTCGCTACGGTCAAGGAATGCGACCCTAGGACCGAGGTTATCCTCTTCGGTACGGACACAACACTTGCCCTTGAAGCTATAAAAGAGGGCGCGGCGGCCTACTTTACCCTTCCCTTTGAGGACGGCGAGGCCTTTGCCGGGGCCTTGAGCCGTATAGACGAGCTGAACAGGCTCCGCCACGAGACCTTTGAACTGGAAAAAAACCTCTCGGAAAAATACCAGTTTGAGGGCATAGTGGGCAGAAACCCCTTTATGATTGAAATATTCAACTTCATAAGGAGGATAGCCCACTATTACAGG
>BTQV01000033.1:0-10966 GCA_036986055.1 Thermodesulfobacteriota bacterium | reverse complement strand
GTCGTGGCCCTCTGAAAGACGGGAAGGTCGCCGAAATCGACTATCTCCTCAACCGCCTGTGCCTTCATCCACTTTCTTAGCGGCTCGCCGTAATTGGCCCTCATCCACTTGTTGGCCACTATATAACTAAAAAGACCGTTTTCCTTTAAAAGAGAAACGCCTTTCTCGACAAAATAGACGTAGAGGTCGGCAACGCCGTGATAGGTCTTATAGTGGTCTTGCAGATAGTCCTTGAACTCTCCGAGCATCTCCTGTCTCACATACGGCGGGTTGCCTATGACGCAGTCAAACCCCCCTTCCCTCATTATCTCTCCAAAGCCGGTCTCCGGGTCATTCCAGTCAAAGGCGTTTATGCGGCGGGCATCATCGTCACCAATCCCCCCTTTAATCCCCCCTTTTTCAAAGGGGGGAAAGAGAAGGGTGTCGTAAAAGTCAGGGCCTATGAGGGAGTTTCCGCACTTTATGTTTTCCTTGAGGTTCGGCAGCGCCCTCTCCCTGAAAAGTTGAAGATTTTTTCCCAGCGTCTCATTGTTCTCGTCCTCAAGTACCTTTAAGAGTAAAGAAAGTTTCGTCACCTCCACGGCCTGGCGGTCTATGTCCACGCCGAAGATGTTATTAATCAAAATCCTCTTCTTCTCCTGCGTGGTGAGACGCCACTCGCCGCGCGGCCCCCTGTATATGGCGGGCCTTTTTCCCTTTGCGTACTTTTCCGGGTTATTCTCCCTGTACCAGCCGAGGTGCCAGTGGAGGAGATACCTATAAGCGCCTATGAGGAAGGAACCCGAGCCGCAGGCCGGGTCGAGGATTTTTAATTTTTCCGCTTTCTTCGGCGTCTTTCCCTCAAGAAGTCTTCCCACCGTATTTTTTACGATGTATTCGACGATGTATTCAGGTGTGTAGTAGACGCCGCCGGCCTTCTTAACCTCGGGCTTTTCTTCCACCTTCGCCATGTGCCCGGCGGTGAGCCTTATTACCTTTCCGAGGAATTGTTCATATACGTTGCCGAGTATCTCGACGCCAAGCACGGAAAACTCGTAAGGCGATTCAGGGTAATAGAGTCCCCCAATAATCCCCTTCAAGACCCTGTCGTCAATAGTAAGAGAACGGGTAAGGGCGTCGTCTTTGAAGTCGAAGAGGCCGGAGTTGTACTTGGTGTCCGCCTGATAAAATAGCTCAAAGAGGCGGCTGTAAGTCTTTCCGCCGTTCAAAAGCGCCTGGAGACGGCCGTAATTCTCAATGCCCCTGTCCTCGCATATGCGGAGGAAGATTATACGGTCTATGGTCTGCTGGACGCTGAAGTTAAGTTCATGGACCGTCAACTTCTTGTTCCGTATCGCGATGTTCCGGGCGAGCGCCTCCCGCCATGCCTCTATTTCTCTTAAAAACTCCTTATCGACCTCGGCAGTGCCCCTCTTTTTCTTTGTGGAGAGGACGTAACGGTCGAAACTCCCCTTTAAGACGGCGTCCTTTGAAAATGTCCCGTATATTTCGTCAAATTTTTCAAGGTAATCCTCAAAGGTGTAAAAGGCGACGCGGCCCGTTGAGACCTTGTCCGTGGGAAGGGGTTTTATGCGGCAGTCATAGACGGCGAGTTCCTCGAAGTCGGTGAGTATGGAAAGGGGGAGTTTGGCGCTCCAGGCGTAGCGCCGGAGTTGATACGCAGGGCTAACGTCTGTCTTTATGCTTACAAAGGGCTTTTTCGCCTCAAGGAAAAATTTTCTCACCCCGCCTATTCGGAAGGAATAGTCCGGGGCCTTAAGCGAGGAGCCGACCTTGACGGAGTCCTCGTGGACAACGTCCTTGTACTGCTCGGCGTAGCCTGCCCTGTTTGTAACGTCCCAGCCCAGGGCCATGAAAAAGGGGTCGATGAACTCGCGTCTTACCTGGGCCTCGTTGTAGGAGGCATTCTTATATACGTCGAGGTTTCGGCTGAACCTCTCCACAAGGGCCGATATCCGATTTATCGCCTTTTCAAGGGAAGGGTCTTTCATGGCCGCAAGTGTTTAGCGTAAATTGCCTTTTAAAACGGCAAATTACAGGTAGAAGTTAACAAACATTACCATGAGAATCAGTACTGTAGCAGGGAAAAGACGGGCAGGCCCATGAGCTTGTCCCTGCCGTTGAGTTCATTCAGTTCCACGATAAAGGCGCATTCGACTATATCCGCCTCCATCTTTGAGACGAGTTCGGCAACCGCCCCGGCCGTGCCGCCCGTGGCGAGCAAATCGTCGGCGATGACGACTCTTTGCCCCTTTTCAATGGCGTCCTGGTGTATCTCAAGGGTGTCCTCGCCGTATTCGAGGGTATAACTCGCCTTATGGGTCTTGTGGGGGAGTTTACCCGGCTTTCTCACGAGGACCACGCCCGCGCCGAGTTTATACGCAAGGGCGGCTCCGAGGATAAAGCCGCGCGCCTCTATTCCAACTACCAGGTCTATACCCTTGCCCACGTACCTGTGCCCCAGGAGGTCCACCATGCGCTGGAACATGAGAGGCTCCTTGCATAGCGTGGTTATGTCCTTGAAAATTATACCCTTTTTGGGGAAATCAGGCACGTCCCTTATGGATCTCTTCAGTTCTTCTATCATATCGCCTCACCTCTCTGATTTTTCCGGTTATAATAACACAGCATTTATTGAGGATAAAATATTTTTACCTTTTTTTGCTGAAAACAACGGCGCTTTTAAAAAAAGTTGACTTTAACGGGAAGGGTTGGTTGGCCTGAATGGGGTGATGGATTAAAATCGGCCCCGTCAGAGGCCGTCGAAGGACTCTATATTGTCCTTCTCCTGGATTATCTTCCTGAGTTTAGCGAGCGCCTTGACCTCGATTTGCCTTATCCTTTCGCGCGTCACGCCGTAAGTCCTGCCTATGGCCTCAAGGGTCCTCGTCCCTTTTTTGTCGAGGCCGTACCTGAGGCATATGATCTCTCTTTCGCTCTCATCGAGCATGTTAAGCCACTCGCCGATGCGCTCCGTCCTCTGGGCCTCCTCTATCATGTCAAAAGGGTGGGGGGCATTTTCGTCCTCTATGCGCTCTATAAGAGAAGATTCATTATCACCCGGTGGTGTGGCGTCAAGGGAGAAACTCTTTTTCTGGATGGTATTGAGCTTTTTTATGTATCTACCTGAAAAACCGGTCTTTTCCGAAAGGTCGCTTATCGTGGGCTCCGTATCCCTGCCGGCCTCGAGTTGCCTGGCGGCCCGCCTCAGCCTCGATAGGTCCGAGGTTATATGCACGGGAAGCCTTACTATGTTGGACTGGTTTGCAATGGCCCGCTCTATGGATTGCCTTATCCAGTAGGTGGCGTATGTGGAGAACCGGAAACCCTTTGCCGGGCTGAAACGCTCGACCGCCTTTATGAGACCGATATTGCCTTCCTCTATGAGGTCCTGGAGGGGGTAGGAGCTGCTGATATAACGTTTCGCGATATTTACAACGAGGCGCAGGTTCGCCTCTATCATCCTTTTTCTCGCCTCGCGGTCCCCAAGGGCGACCTTTTCGGCGAGCCTCCTCTCCTCATCGGCCTTAAGCAGGGGGATGTTCTTAATCTTGTTGAAATAGGAGTTTACAGAATCGTAGGGTGAGCGGTAACGGGATTTACTCTTCCCATCACCGACTCCGACGATCTTACGGTAGGTTTTTGAACGGCCTTTTCCGGACTTCTCCATAAGGCTCCTATATTCATGCATAGAAGCAACTCTCAGCCGCAAAAAATCACATGGGATTGTTTTTACATGAAAAATAGGGTTATGGCAAGAAAAAAAGCGGGTCCAGGGGCGTCTTACCCTTGCGGACCTCAAAATGGAGATAACCATCGCCCGGCCCCTCCCTGCCTGCCGTGGCTATTACCTCCCCCTTTGAGACGGAATCGCCCCTCGTTACAATATTTTGTTTATTGTGTGCATAAATAGTGTAAAAGTCCTCGGCGTGCTTTATGATGATAATGTTGCCGTAGGCCCTGAAGGAATCGTCCACATAGATGACGCGCCCGTTGTGAGAGGCCTTTACGGGCGTCTTCTTTTTTATGTTTATGTCAATGCCGTCGTTATAGACCCCGCCGTCCCTTGGGCCGAATTTGCGGAGCACCCTCCCCTTTACGGGCCAGAGGAATTTTTTTCTGTACCGCTGGGCGGCCTTGATATCGGCGGCGATGGACGCTTCCCTCACATAGGGCGTTACCTTGAGCACCTTCCTCGCGCCGGGTATGTAAATCCTCTTGCCCGTCTTTATGGCCGTGGGGTCCTTTATGTGGTTGGCGCGTATCACCCTTTCAATATCAACGTCATAAGTACGACAGATCCTCCAGAGCGTCTCGCCCTTGCCCACGGTGTGGACGACGCCTCCCCTGGCGGCGCAGGCGCTGAAAAGAAAGAGGAAGGCGGTAATAAAGATTATCTTTTTAAACGGCATGGCGAGTACCTGAAAATCATTTTTCATGTGGCCCTTACAGGCCCCCTCTGCTAAGTGGGGCGCTCCTCAACCCCGCGACAACTAACCCGTCTTGTCTAACTCTTCTATGGCCTTTATCACCTTTTCCACGGCTTCGGCAGGGGAAGAGGCCTCCATGATATCTTCTGACACGTCCCATGTCTTAAGGCCGGCCACGGGCTTTTTCAACTTCAGCGCGAAGGCTATCTCGGAGAGCGTGCCAAAACCGCCGCCAACGGCTACAAGCCCACTGGCGGCCCTTATGATCAAGAGGTTCCTCCCCTCACCGAGCCCCGTGGGCAGCGGAATTTCCACATGGGGGTTGGCCGCGGACGCGTCCGTGGACGGGAGTATGCCTATTGTAAGCCCGTTGTTTTTCCTGGCGCCCCTTGCCGAGGCCTCCATAACGCCGCCGAGGCCGCCGTTTACGAGTACGTGGCCTTTGGAAGCAATCACGGAGCCCACCTCCTCTGCGAGCCTGTTAAATTCAGGGTCCTCTCCGCCGCTCCCGATAACTCCTATGATATATCTCTTGCCCTTCACCTGGAAAAGATCATAACAAGATTTTGATTAGAATAAACCCGCCGATTAAAAGGGCGACGAAGACGAGCGTCAGGACATTGAAGTACTTGTCGATAAAATCCTTTATGGGCTCGCCGTACTTCCTTATGAGGAGCGCTATGATGAAAAAGCGCGCCGACCTGCTGAAAAAAGAAGCCAGGAGAAATACCCAGAAATTTATCTTGAAGGCCCCGGCTGTAATGGTAAAGACCTTGTAGGGTATGGGTGTAAACCCGGCGATTGCAACTGCCCATGCGTCGTAGTCCCTGTAAAGGGTCTGGATGTAATCGAACTTATGCGTAAGTCCGTAAAATGCAATGATATTGTAGCCGATGAACTTCATAAAGTAAAGCCCTATGGCGTATCCGAAGACCCCGCCGAGGACTGAGCCCAGCGAAGTTATGGTCGCGAAGAAAAGCGACCTCCTCGGAAGAGAAAGACACAGGGCTATGAGGAGGACGTCGGGGGGGATGGGGAAGAAGGAAGACTCGGCAAAAGCGAGTACAAAGAGGGCAATCGCTCCGTGGGGTTTATGGGCCCAACTCAGGACCCAGTCATAGATTCTTCTTATTATTTTCACTAAAAAAGGTTTAGCCTCTTATAGATAAAAAAACAACCCGCACAAGGCCTTTCAAGACTGCCAGCCGAACCTGCCCACGAGTTTGACGAACCTGCACCTTGTGATTACGGACATGGCCGCCGTTGAACCCCTCTTGACCACCTTCACGAGTTGCTGTGAATCAGGGTCCTTGCCTACGGGGATGACGAGCCTTCCGCCGGGTTTTAACTGCTCTATAAAGGGCGGGGGTATCTCCGGGGCACAGGCGCCGACGATAATCGCGTCAAAGGGGGCCTCTTCGGGCCAGCCCGCCGTGCCGTCGCCCACCTTTATGACGACATTTGAACTCTGAAGCCTGTCGAGGAGTTTTCCCGCCCTCTCGGCAATTCGGGAGAGCCTCTCGACGGAAAAGACCTTTCCGGCGAGCAGGGATAGGACCGCGCTCGAGTAACCCGACCCGGAACCAACGTCAAGGACCCTTTCCCCGCCCTTCAGTTCAAGGGACTCTATCATGAGGGCGAGCATATAGGGCTGCGTTATAGTCTGTTTCTCGCCTATGGGAAGGGCGTGATCGCCGTAGGCCTGCACATGAAAGGCCTCCTCGACGAAGAGGTGCCTCGGGACCGAGGCCATGGCATGGAGGAGATTTTTCTGGCTTATCCCCCTGCTCATGAGTTGAGCCTCGACCATCCTCTTTCTCGACCTGGCGTATACGTCCCTCTCCTTGAACCTTACACCAAGGGGGTTGACGTTTTTCTGGTTTCTATCCATAAACCTCTCTTAAAGCGGCCCCCGCGGGTCAACGCAACTTCCAGCCCCTGAGTTCTTCCATGGACCTGTAATTGGTCATATCGAGATGGAGCGGCGTTATGGAGACATGCCCGCCGGTGACGGCGTGAAAATCGCTCTCCCTGCCCCCTTCCCACCTCTCCATTTCCCCGCCTATCCAGTAATATTTTTTGCCCCTGGGGTCTATCTTCTCCACAAGGACGTCGCTGAAAAAACGTTTTCCCTGTTTGGTTATCCTGTGCCCCCTGATGTCTTTCCCTGACGGCACGTTGACGTTCAAGAACGTGTCTTTCGGGAGACCCTTTTTAAGGATATATCTTGCGAGTTTGGCGGAAAAACGGGCGGCGGCGGTAAAGTCGAACTTTTCGCTCCCCACAAGAGAGACGGCCACCGATGGGATATCAAGGAGCGTGCCCTCCATGGCGGCGGCGACGGTGCCTGAGTAAGAGACGTCCTCACCGAGATTGCCCCCCTTGTTTATCCCCGAGACGATAATGTGGGGGCGCTCGGGCAAGATGCCGTTTACGGCGATGGTTATGCAGTCCGTGGGCGTGCCGTCGACGGCGTAGGTGAAGGGCCCGACCTCGGTAACCCTCAAGGGACGGTGCAGAGTCAGTGAATGGCTCGCCGCCGACCTTTCCCTGTCAGGGGCGACGATGTAAACACGCCCCACCCTCCTGAGGGCGGAGGCGAGTTTTCTTATGCCCTGGGAATGGATACCGTCGTCGTTACTGATGAGGATTATCTTTTTTTCCGAATTATTTTTCATGGGTTAAATACTAATCTGACAATATAATCAAATCATCGCTTAAATTCAACACCAATCGCCGGAAAGACAAAAAAACAGACCTATTTACCGCGGATTATTGACTTTACCAAATGATTCTATTAATCTATACGCACAATGAAAAAATCGGACGCTCTTACTTACCGAAGGGCCGGCGTAAACGTTGACGAGGGCCTTGAGCTTGTAAGGCGTATTAAGCGCGGCGCAAAGGAGACTTACAGGAAAGAGGTCATCGGGGGCCTCGGCGGGTTCGGCGGGCTCTTTTCGGCTCGCTTCAAGGGCCTTAAAAACCCCGTGCTCGTATCCTCTGCCGACGGCGTGGGGACCAAGTTAATCGTCGCCTTCATGGCCGGGGCCCACTCCACCGTGGGCATAGACCTCGTGGCCATGAACGTGAACGACATCCTCACGTGCGGCGCGGAGCCCCTCTTCTTTTTAGACTACGTGGCAACAGGCAGGCTCGACGCCAAAAAGGCCTCCTCTGTGATAAAAGGGGTGGTTAAAGGGTGCAAGCAGGCCGGCTCGGCCCTTATAGGGGGTGAGACGGCTGAAATGCCCGGCATATACAAGCCGGGTGAATACGACCTCGCGGGCTTCTGCGTGGGCGTAGTTGAGAAGAGCAGGATAATAGACGGAAAGTCGATAAAAGCCGGGGACGCGCTAATAGGGCTCGCGTCGAGCGGACTTCACAGCAATGGTTTTTCTCTCGCAAGAAAGGTCCTCTTCGAAAAACTCGGCCTCAACGTAAAGTCAAAGCCCCGGGGGCTTGGCGGAAAGTCCCTCGGTTCAGTCCTTTTAACGCCCACGAGGATTTATGTAAAGCCCATGCTCGGCGTTATAAAAAAGTTCAGGGTAAAGGGCATCGCCCATATAACGGGCGGAGGGTTTGTCGACAACATACCGCGGGTCTTTCCAAAGGACGTGAAGGCCGTTATAAGCGGTGGCTCTTGGCCTGTGCCGAAGATATTCAGGCTCATTAAAGACGGCGGCCCCGTAAAAGAAGCGGAAATGCTTCGCACCTTTAACTGCGGCATCGGCATGGTGATGGCCGTTAAGAAAAAAGACGCCGCCCCTGTTGTAAAGGAACTGGAAAAATACGGCGAAAAGGCCTTCGTCATAGGCACGGCCGTAAAGCGGGGGCGCGGTGAACCCGTTGTTGAGTTTACGGGGGAAGCCGTCTTTTAAGTTGACTTCAATAAAAACGGTGTCTTAAAAATGGTAAATATCGGAGTCCTCGCCTCTGGAAGAGGCACCAACCTTCAGGCGATAATAGACGCCGTCAGGGACAAAAGGCTCGACGCCTCAATAAGGGTCGTCATAAGCGACCATCCCGGGGCCGGGGTCCTTGAGCGTGCGAAGGGCTGCTCCATCGAGACTCGCGTCGTAGAGCGGAGCGGTTTTCCCACTAAAAAGGCCTTTGAGGATGAAATAACAAAAGTCCTCAAGGAACGCGGCGTCGAACTCGTAGTCCTCGCCGGGTTCATGAGGATACTGAGCCCCACCTTTCTCGACGCCTTCCCCATGAAGATAATAAACATCCACCCCAGCCTCCTCCCCTCTTTCAGCGGACTCGAAGTCCAGAAGAGGGCCCTTGAGTACGGGGTGAAGTTCACTGGGTGCACCGTCCACTTCGTGGACAAGGGCATGGACACGGGACCCATAATAATCCAGGCCGTGGTGCCCGTCGAAGACGGCGATACGGTGGAGACGCTGAGCGCGAGGATACTCGCCGAGGAGCACAGGATCCTGCCGCAGGCCATTGAACTTTTCTCCCAAAGGCGGCTGAGGGTCGAGGGGCGCAGGGTCTTTGCGGACGGACGCCCGGGCCGCGGGCCGGGAGATGCCGTAGAAAACCCCGTGGCCCTTATATTCAACGGCGGTTGAGGTATTTTAACAAGTGGAAGATACGCCTGTCATAGTAAGCGCCTGTCTTCTCGGCATAAGGTCGAGGCATGACGGCGAGGACTCCTACGACGAAAGGGCCGTGAAGGCGGCCGGCACAAGACCAGTCCCCGTCTGCCCCGAGCAACTTGGAGGTCTTCCGACACCGAGGGCCAGGGCCCGGATCCACGGCGGGGATGGTCACTGCGTCCTCGAAGGCACGGCCCTTGTGAAAGACGAAGAGGGCGGAGACGTGACCAGGGCTTTTTTAAGAGGCGCCTTTGATGTGCTGAATATCGCCCGCATTACCGGGGCAAAAAGGGCCGTCTTAAAGGAGAAGAGCCCGTCATGCGGTGTAAATAGTATTATCGGCGACGCTGACGGCGGCGTTGTCAGAGGTAGAGGGGTCACGGCGGCCCTGCTCGCAAGGGAAGGCATCGAGGTAAAGGGGTACTGAGCGAATTGCTGGTATCGGACAACAGGGTATTTTTTCCGAGGAGGGGCTTATGAGATTCTATCTAATTGCACTTTTTGTGCTGGGGCTTTTGTTCTCAGGCTCAATAGCCGCGGCTGACACGGTTCAGGATTACTGCAAAAAAGAGTTCAAGAAGAATTACCAGACGAGGCAGGCGTGCGTAAACGCTGAAGAAGCCGCCAGAGAGTGGCTTGGCTCAAGGCCCGTTGACAACGCCATACTTTACGACTGCAAGCGCGCCCAGATGGATAATAAACACGAGAGCTACGTCATTACTAAAAGATGCGTCGAAGAAGAGTCTGAGAGGCTTTACAGGCGTTCTGTAAGCCCCTACAACATGGAAAACTCAACACAGTGGTACGTCCCGACTTTGAAGAAGGTCTACCCGTCCGTCGTACGCGCATGCGGCGTTGACAGGCCCGTGGACAGTTTCGCCGTTCTTCCCAGGGACATTACAAGATTCAATATCTCCACGAGGTTGATGCAAAAAAACATGCTCCCCGTGCTCCGCGTCTCGGGAACGGTGAAGATAGGGGCGCTTCCCAAAGCCTTCTCCGCCGGAAAGGTGCAGGGCAAAAAGGGCTACCTCATATATATAGACGCCTTTCTCATAACCGGAGACGGAAGAAGCGAGGACGTTCAGAGCACTGCCACGGTAAAGCCTGTGGGAGACGCCGGAGGAACGGTGAGGTTTTCATTCGATATCGGCAGTGGGTATTACTTCGACAAGGGCGGCTCTCTCCTCGTAGTCGCCTCTGGAAACCCCATAAAATCGGACTATCCGGCAGAGCCCTGCGTAATGATTGGGGCCAAGAAATTGAGGTTCAAGAAGAAGTAGGCCGCTGACACGACTTCGGCCCGCTTCCCTTATATTCCACGTACGTCGTCTAAAAAAGAACGGAGGCCGCCATGAAGATAATTTACCACGGACACTCCTGCTTCACCATCGAGTCGTCAAAAGGTTCGGTCATCATCGACCCCTTTCTTAACGGCAACCCGCTGGCCGACATAACCCCGGGGGATGTAAAGGTCGACGCGGTACTCGTTACCCACGGCCACGCCGACCACCTCGGCGACGCCGTGGAGATAGCGAAAAACAACGACGCGCCGATTATCGGCACCTTTGAGCTCGTCAACTACTGTATGGCGAAAGGCACAGAGGGCCACCCCATGCACATAGGCGGGGGTTTTGATTTTCCCTTCGGACACGTAAAACTCACCATAGCCCACCACGGCTCCACCACGGAAGAGGGCCCCGTGGGCAACCCCTGCGGTTTTCTCGTCACCATGGACGACCGGGTCATTTACCACGCCGGCGACACGGGCCTCTTTTCGGATATGGCCCTCATAGGCGAATTCAACACCATTGACTGCGCCCTGCTGCCCATAGGCGACAACTTCACCATGGGCGTCGAGGACGCCGTAAGGGCTGTAGCGATGCTTAAACCACGCATGGTCGTACCCATGCATTACAATACCTTTGA
>BTQV01000032.1:0-11112 GCA_036986055.1 Thermodesulfobacteriota bacterium | reverse complement strand
TATGGCGTAAAAGACCCACTTGCGTGTCTTCCTGTAACTCTCGCCTCCGATGTAATCGATAACACTCATTTCAACGCCCTTACAAAGATTAACAGTATCTCGGGATACAACCCGAGGATCAAAGACCCTACCGCGGCAATCACCAACGGGACCACGATATAGGGGTTCTCTTTTATTTCTATTTCTTCTCCGTGGCCGCCCGCGGCCTCCACGGCCGGACTCTTAAAGAAGGCCTTGTAGACTATAGGCACGAAGTAAACGGCGTTCAAGACGCTCGAGGTAAGGAGCACGGCAAGTATAAGGAGCGAGCCCGATTCCATGGAGCCGATGACGAGGTACCACTTGGTAAAGAAGCCGCCGGCGGGCGGCACCCCCACCATGCCGAGAACACCGATGGCGAAGGCGGCCATTGTATAGGGCATTTTTCGCCCGATGCCGTCGAGCTCGCTTACCTTGGTCTTGTGCGACGCCACATAGATAGAGCCCGCGCAGAAGAAGAGCGTTATCTTGGCAAAGGCGTGATTAGTTATATGCACGATGCCGCCCGTGATGCCAGAGGGCGAAAGCAGAACCACGCCGAGTACTATGTAAGAGAGCTGGCTTACCGTGGAATAGGCGAGCCGGGCCTTCAGGTTGTCCTTGGTAAGGGCTATGACGGAGGCCGTTATTATCGTAAAAGAGACGACGAGGGCCGTCACATAGCCAAGGTGCAGATCTTTCATCATACCCACGCCGAAGACGAAGAGCACGATGCGCACTATGGAGAAGACGCCGACCTTGACGACGGCCACGGCGTGGAGCAGCGCGCTAACGGGCGTAGGAGCGACCATGGCGGCCGGGAGCCAGCCGTGAAAGGGCATTATCGCCGCCTTTGCGAAGCCGGCGATAAAGAGTATGTAAATCAGTATCAGTAACGTCTGGTTCGCCGTCGCGGAAAATACGCCGGCCGATGTGAAATCCAGCGTACCGGCGACTGTATAAGTCAGCACGAGGGCGGGCAGGAGAAACAATTTTGACGTACCCAGCAGATAGGTAACATATTTCTTGCCTCCAGCCATCGCCTCAGGCGTCTCCTTGTGCGAAACGAGAGGATAGGTGACCATGGTTATGATTTCGTAGAAGAGGTACAGGGTCAGGACATTGGCCGCGAAGGCCGCCCCTATGGCCGCCGAGAGGGTTATTGCGAAACATGCGTAATACCGTGTCTGGGCGTGCTCATTCAGAGAGCGCATATAGCCTATGGAATAGATGGAAGTCATTATCCACAGGAACGACGCCGTAGTTGCGAACATCAGACCCAGGGCGTCCACCTTGAAGGCTATCGATATCCCGGGATAAAAAGTTACGAGACTATACTCCAGGGTATTGCCGCGTAGCACGAGGGGGATCATCGAAATGATAATCAGGAACTTGACGACACTCGCCAGGAGAGTCCAGAACTCCCTCAAGTCCGGCTTCTTGTCGGACAACAGGATGAGAAGCGCGGCGATGATGGAAACGCCTATCGCGAACAACGGCCTCATGGATATTATCGTCATCTATGGTTCCCCGATGCAAAAGTGACTGCCGACACAACCGTCCCGACCATGCCTACCCCCTCATCTCGTCAACTTCATCGACGTAGACGGTCTGTCTACGCCTGTATACGCACACGAGTATAGCAAGCCCGATGGCGACCTCGGCGGCGGCGACTGTAATATTAAATATCACGAATATGGTGCCGTTGAGGTTGCCCATATAATAGGAAAACGCCGCGAGCATGATATTTACGGCGTTGAAGACCAGTTCAAGCGACATGAGTACGATCAGGATATTACGCCTGACCAATACCCCTGCGATGCCTATCAGGAAGAGCAGAAAACTCAATATGAGAAAATGTGTCAGTGTCAGCATATTTATCTAACTTGCCTTGTCCTTCCCCTCATTACCAGCACCACCGTACCGATGAGGGCGATGAGCAGGAGCACCGATACGACCTCGAAGGGAAATATGTACTGCGTGTACAGTGCCTTGCCTATCACCTCTGTGTTACTCGAAAGCGCCGCCTCGGTGTACCGCCCCATGGGCACCGTCAACTTGCCCGTGAAGACAAAAAGCCCCATGACCATGAAAAGCACCGCGAGCGTTATAAGCGCCGGTATGCTCTGGCTGTGAAACTTTTCACCGAAAGTCTCACGTCCCACGCCCAACACCATTACCGCGAAAAGGAATAAGACCATGACGGCGCCGACGTATATAAAGACCTGTACGGCGGCCAAAAACGGCGCCCGCAGCAAAATGAAGATGGCGGCTACCTGAAGGAAACAGATCATAAGCGCCAGGGCGCTGTGCACCACGTTCCTCATGGTTATTACCGCAACCGCGGAGACAAGCGCTATGACAGCGAATATATAGAAAAAAAATTGTTCCATGTTTTTTCAGATGTTTTAGCGCCCCCGGTACTTTTCGCCCGCCCGGAGGACCTCATGAAAACCCTACCAGCGCATCTTCCTCGTCTTTCCCAGGTCGGCCTCCACCGTTAACTTCTCCCCGTCTCTTATGAACCTGGCCTTTGCCACGACCCCGCCTGAGATGGTCTCGGGTATGGACTGCGGCATCAGGAGTTCTTGCATCTCCATCCCGGTACAGGCCAGGTCAGTACATGCGAGCTCGTAGTCCCTTCCGAGCCTTAAGGCGCGCGTGGGGCAGGCGTCCTCGCAGTAACCGCAGAAAAGGCACCTCACGAGGTCCACCTTCCAGACCTTAGCCACCCTGTCGGCTATGCCGCGGCCCGTGTCGTCCTCCATGGGTATGACGGTTATGCAATTCGTCGGACAGGACTTGGCGCAGAGCTCGCAGGCAACGCAGAGTTCCCTCCCCTCGGGCGTCCGGTTGAGGGTGTGGCGCCCCCTGAACCTTCTGTAGGGTATCCACTTCTCCTCGTCGGGGTACCTTATGGTAATGCTCTTGGACAGGTTATAGCCGAGCGTTACATGAAGGCCCTTTATGAAATCCACAAAGACGGTCTTCTTTATAAAGTTTTTTATCTTCTCGCCTGTCCTGCTCATAGCAAAATACCTTTATCTCTAAAATCGTCGAAAGCGAAAAAAATTAAAAAAGATATATCCTCATGAAACCGGTAACGAGGATGGTGCCCAGGCATATTGGTATCAATATCTTCCACCCGATGGTCATGAGCTGATCGTACCGGTAGCGGGGCAGCGTGAACCTGATCCACATAAAGAGATATATGAAGACGACGACCTTGGCCAGGAACCACCCTATGCCGTAGAATGGCAATACGATATCGGGGATAAAGGGCAGGTCCACGGGCGGATTCCAGCCCCCCAGAAAAAAGACGACTGCCAGCACCGAGACCGTCACCATGGCGACATACTCGGAGAGCATGAAGAGGGAGAACCTCATGCCGCTGTATTCCGTGTGAAAACCCGATGACAGCGTCCCCTCGTCCTCGGTCAGGTCAAAGGGTATGCGGTTTATCTCGGCCGAGGCCGCTATCATGAATATGAAGAACCATACGGGCCCCACAGGCAGGTAGAAAAAGTTCCAGTTCCAGAACCCGCCGCCCTGGGACGTGACTATCTCAACGAGGTTAAGCGAGTTGGACATCATTACCACGCCGATGACGGAGAAACTCAAGGCCACCTCGTAACTTATCATCTGGGCCGCGGAACGGAGTCCGCCAAGGAGCGCGTACTTGCTGTTCGACGCCCACCCCCCGAAGATAACCCCGTAGATACCGAGCCCCGCGATGGCCAGCACGTAGAGAACGCCCACGTTCATGTTGGATATATATAGAGTTACGTCCTTGTTTATATAGGGGACGGTCCATTTATCCCCTATGGGGATGGCGACGAAGACCATGAACGCCGGAACCATGGCCAGGAGCGGCGCTATCTTGAAAAGGAATTTATCGGCCTTATCCGGCACTATATCCTCTTTGAAAAGAAGTTTTATCATGTCGGCGATAGGTTGTAATACCCCATGGGGGCCCACGCGGTAAGGACCGAGGCGAGCCTGGATATGCCCGGCGACCTTCCTTTCGAGCCACGTAAGTGGTATGGGCAGGCCAAATAGTATCATGGCCACAACACCCACCTTTACCACCATGATTATGACCGTCAATAATAATGAGACATCGAGCATCACAAATCCTTGCGCCTGTTTTGTCCTAAGCCTGCCGGAGTATACGGCCCCTGAGCCCTTATGTAAACCTCTTTCTGCCCCACATGTAATTTATCATCTCCATGTACCTCGTATTCATGCCGCGCACTATGGAGTGTATGTTGAATACAATGTTACGCATAATTTTGTAGATCAACCTCGGGTTTTCGTCGACTACGTTCTCGAAGTCGGCCCTGCGTATGACAAAGACCTTCAAGTCGGAGATGGCTATAATCGCCGACGAATGGGGCCTGCCGTCAAGAAAACTCATCTCCCCGAAGATATCGCCGTCTTTTAATATGGTAAGGGTGAAGAGCTCCCCGTCAGGGGCGGTCTTGCAGGCCTTTACCTCGCCGGACTTTATGATATAGAGGCGCTGGCCGTCCTCTGAGTCCTTGAATATGGTCTCACCGGTCTTGAAGGTCTTTTTTTCGGTAATGCCGGCTATGACCGCAAGCTCTTCATCGTTAAGGTCTACAAAAAACTGTTGATCTCTTAACAACTTGGGGTCTACCATGATTCCCTCCGGATTATAATGATTCGTTGTTAAAGAACGACACTTTAAAAATATTATCGCGTAAAAGCGTCAGGCCCGCGAAATACTCACGCGCGGCACACCGCCGCCGGGCGTAAAAAACCTCGCCACCGGCGCCTCGCAGAAGTTCTCCGGGATAAAGGCGACGCCCTTTTTCGTGCCCTTATTCGTCATCAAGGGGAGTACGGCCTCAAAGCGCTCTCCCTTTACCCTGACCTTCTCGCCGGCATTAAGACCGAGCTCCGCGGCGTCGGCTTCGCTTATCTCGACTATGGGGCCCTTTAACAGTTCCCCGAGTATGGCTGACCTTGTGGAAAGACGTCCCGAGCTGAAGAGGTGATTGCCCGTAACGAGCATGAAAGGCCGTCCGCCCTCCTCTTCCGGCCGTTCCGGCTCTACCGCGGGGGGGACAATCTTTCTCCCGGAATCCTTTATAAGCGCCTCCCTGTTGTCGAGCTTGTTTTCCGTGTTCTTTTTGTTGTTGAAGACGAGGCTCACATCGGAGTACATGGGTATCTCTTGTCTTATCTCATCAAAGACCGATAAACTCGACACCCTGGCACCATCGACAAAAGATGGGGTGAAGGCCTTGCCTATCCCGGCGATTATCTCCAGGCCGCTTCTGGCCTTGCCCGGCGGCACCGAGAGCCTTCTTATCCTCTGGACCCTCCCCTCCTGGTTTGAAAAGGTCCCGTCCTTTTCAGAGAAAGTCGCTCCTGGAAGGACGCAGTGCGCCATCTCAGCCGTAGCTGTCATGAACTCGTCCTGGACCACGAGAAATTTCAGGGCGTTTAGCGCGTCCATCGCCGAGGACTCGTCATGATAATCGCCCAGAACGTCACTGTCTATTATATAAAGGGCCTCTATCTCTTTTTTTGCGGCCCCTTCCATCATCGAGTAAAAACCGAGGCCCCTCTTATCCACCCCGCCGTATCCCGGGCCTGTGCCGGGGAGCACACCCATCTCCCAGGCCCCTCTCTGGTTGCACCTGTCGAGAACGGGCAATACTCTTACCTCTTTGCCAAGGGCCTTTAAGACCTCCCTCAAAAGACCGAGCCCGGCCGAGCCTTCCGGATACCTCAGGAACCCGGTCCCGGCGATTATGGAGACGCTCTCCGAGACGAGTAATTTTTTCGCCAGTGCATCCACCTCTTCGGCGCTTACGCCGGCGGAGCTCAAAAGGGCTTCAAGGTCTACGCCCCTTAAGCGGGATATGCCGGCAACGGAACCCGGAGCTTCCTTGACGGCGGAAAGTACCGAAAGCGTCACGGCGTCGAGAAAGGCCCTTTCGTTGCCGGGGGTATGCCTTATCGAGAGGTGCGCCGACTTATCGAGCTTCATGCCCCTCGGTGAGGCGACGACGACGTTAATTGGCCTCGTGGCTGAAATGCGCCTCACGATATAATCTATTATGGGGTTTTCTTCAGATAGTTGGGTGCCCGTCACAAGTACGGTATCGGCCTCCATGCAGTCGAAGACGCTTGTGCCGCCGCCGGTCATATCAGCGGCGCTTATGAAATTCTCCACCGCCGCCGCGTCCCACCGCGTGCTTGAATCGAGGTTCGGGCTTGACAGCACTGTTCTGAATAATTTCTGAAAGAGGTAGAGTTCCTCGTTTGTGAGCCTCGCCGAGGCTATGCCGCCTATCTTTTCGCCGTCTATCCGGCTTAAATTATCTTTTACGTACTCAAAGGCCTCTTCCCAGGTGACGGGTTCGAGCTTGCCGTATTTCCTTATAAGAGGCTTTGTAATCCGCTCATGCGAGTTTATGAAATCATAACCGAACCTGCCCCTTGCGCACAGCGTCTCGCTGTTGATACCCACGCCGAGCTGGCCCCTCGCCCTCATCACCGTGCCGTCGCGCTCCTCTATTACCATCCTGCAGCCGGTGGCGCAATATGGGCATATCGTGTCGGCGCCCTTCAGGTCCCAGGGCCTTGACTTGTACCTGTAAGGCAGCCGCATGAAGCACCCCACGGGGCATACCTCGATGCAGTTGCCGCAATGGTCGCAATCAAGCGTGTTCTTTAAGAAACTCGTCTCTTCCTGCTCGTAACCCCTTCCGAGAGAGCCGAGTACTCCCGCGCCAACCACCTCTGAGCAGACCCTCACGCACTTTTGGCACTGGACGCACCTGTTGGAGTTCTTGACGATGACGGGGCTTAAGATGTAGTCCTTGTCATGGAACCTGTGCTTGACCTCACCGAACCTTCCGTGGCGCGGGCCGTGTTTATGCACGGCGTCCTGAAGCTCGCACTCTCCGCCCTTGTCGCATACGGGGCAGTCGAGGGCGTGGTTGGAAAGGAAGAACTCTAAAACCCCGGCCCTCGCCGAAACGATTGACGGCGTGTCGGTGTGTATCTTCATGTCATGGATAACCGGGGTAATGCAGGACGGCTGCAGTTTTTTCTGCCCCTCTATCTCGACGAGGCACATCCTGCAGGAACCGATGCCCATAAGGTCGGCCTGGTAACAGAAGGTGGGGATGTCAAACCCGGCCCCTCTGGCCGCCTCGAGTATGAGCGTGCCGTCGTCTACGGTTATCTCTTGTCCGTTTATAGTTATAGTTACCATATAGTTACCATTTAAGCCCAGACGGACCCGAGGGCCCCTAAACCATGCACTTCTTGTTCGTTATATGATATAAAAACTCTTCCCTGAAATGCTTTAACGCCCCCCTCAGGGCCATCACCGCGCCGTCGCCGAGCGGACAAAAGGTCCTGCCGAAGATATTGGTACAGAGGCTTTCTATGAGTTCCACGTCGCCTGGCCTGCCCTTGCCATACTCTATCCGCTTCAGGATATTGGTGAGCCAGATAGTCCCTTCCCTGCAGGGGGTGCACTTGCCGCAGGACTCGTGGCTGAAAAACCTGTTGGTTATATAGGCGGCCTTTACGATACACGTGCTCTCGTCCATTACGACTACGGCGCCGGAACCGAGCATCGACCCCTTTGCGGCGACAGAATCGAAGTCCATTGGCGTGTCGAGGTCGTCCGGTATCAGCATGGGGGCGCTTACCCCGCCAGGTATAACCGCCTTCAGGGGCCTGTCCCCGCTCATGCCCCCGGCGTGGTCGAATATAATCTCTCTCAGGGTGGTCCCCATGGGCAGTTCATAGAGGCCGGGTTTTTTTACGTGACCGCTGACGCCGAATATCTTCGGGCCGGGGCTCTTCTCAGGCCCTATTGATTTAAACCACTCCGGGCCCTTCTCTATAATGGCCGGGATGCAGGAGAGTGTCTCCACGTTGTTTATGACAGTAGGTTTGCCGTAAAGACCGGCCAGGGCCGGAAAAGGCGGTTTTTTCCTCGGCTGTCCCCTGTACCCCTCGAGGGATTCAAGGAGCGCCGTCTCCTCACCGCATATATACGCGCCCGCGCCTTCGTGAACGAACATGTCGAGGCAGAAATCAGTGCCCATGATATTTTTTCCCAGGTAACCCCTGTCATAGGCCTCGGCAATGGCCTCCCTCAACCTCCTGGCGCCGAACTGGAACTCACCCCTTATGTATATGTAGGCCGTCTTCGCGCCTATGGCGTAACAGGTTATCACCATGCCCTCGAGCAAAAGATGGGGGTCGTTGTCGATAATGCCCCTGTCCTTGAAGGTGCCGGGCTCCCCCTCGTCGGCGTTGCAGGCGAGGTATTTGGGAAGCGTGGGGTCCTTTGGTATAAAACTCCATTTGAGCCCCGTGGGGAAACCAGCCCCGCCCCTGCCCCTCAGGCCCGAATCCTTGACCATCTGTATCAGGTCGTCAGGAAGCATCTTGAGCGCCTTCTCCAAAGCCTTGTAGCCCCCACCGGCGATACAGGTATCAATCCTGTGGTAATCGGGCTTTCCAAGATTTTTCAGTAGTATCTTCTCCACCCTCGCTCTACCTCTTACTTTAAACCCTTCAATATCTCGTCGATCCCCTCAACAGTGAGGTTTTCGTAATAATCGTCGTTTATCTGCATCATGGGCGCCGTGCCGCAGGACCCGAGGCACTCAACCGTTGAAAGTGTGAACATGCTGTCCTTCGTGGTATGGCCCGTAGTGACGCCGAGGACCTTCTCCATATGCTCTATAAGGTGCTCGGCCCCGAGCAGAGAACAGGTAATGTTCCTGCAGACCTGTATATGGTACTTTCCGGCCGGCCTTTTGTAATTGTACATGGTATAGAAGGCGGCCACCGCGCTCACCTCCACGGGCTGCATGCCGAGCATCCCCGCCACGTCCTCCATATTCTCCCTGGAGATGTATCCCCCCGAGTCGCGCTGGACTATCATGAGGGCGTCCATAACAGCGGACCTCCTGTTATGGTACTTTTTTATCCTCTCCCGAATTTCCTCTTTTACTTTTTCTGTAAGCATATTGAATTCTTCAGTTTGAAATATTAGTCTTGCAACCTGAGATAAAGACTACTTGTCGCATTCCCCGAAGACCGGGTCGAGGCTCGACAGAGACGCTATAACGTCGGCCATATACCCGCCCTTGCAGATGTGGTTCATGGTCTGGAGGTTCATGAAAGTGGGCACCCTGAGCTTGACCCTGTAGGGCTTTTCAGTCCCGTCGCTGACGATGTATACGCCGAGCTCTCCCTTGGGCGCCTCGATTGCAGCGTAGACCTCGCCCTTTGGGACCTTGAAGCCCTGGGAGACGTATTTAAAATGATGTATGAGGTTCTCCATGTTTTTATAAACGGCCGGCTTTTCCGGCGGCACCAATTCCGGCATGTCCACGGCAAAGGGGCCGGCGGGCATATCATTTAAAACCTGCTCAACTATCCTCACCGACTGCCTTATCTCCCCTATCCTCACCATGTAGCGGTCGAAGCAATCGCCGTTCTCGCCTGTTACCACGTCAAAGTCCATGCGGTCGTAGACGAGGTAGGGCTCGTCTTTTCTTATGTCCCAGTTTACGCCGCTCCCCCTGAGCGCCGGGCCGCTAAGCCCCAGGGCAATGGCATCTTCGGCGGATATGACCCCGACGCCCTTATTCCTGTCGAGCCATATCCTGTTGCCAGTCAGGATGGTCTCGTACTCGTCGATCCTTTCCGGAAGCAGACCGATAAGGTGCCTGCATTGCTCAACGCAATCCTCGGTGAAGTCGTACCTCAGACCGCCCACCCTCAAGTAAGAGTGCGTCATCCGTGCCCCGCAGAGCGTCTCGAATATATCGAGGACCATCTCCCTCTCCCTTATGGAGTAGAGGAATACGCTCATCGCGCCCAGGTCGACGGCCCAGGCCCCGACGCCGATAAGATGTCCGGCTATCCTGGAGAGCTCGGCGGCTATTACCCTTATGTACTTCGCCCTCTCGGGTATCTCAATGCTCAGAAGTTTTTCAACGGCCGACACGTAGGCGAGGTTATTGCTCATGGCGCACATGTAATCGAGCCTGTCCGTATAGGGGACGAACTGGTGGTAGA
Source organism: Thermodesulfobacteriota bacterium (assembly GCA_036986055.1). Taxonomy (GTDB): domain Bacteria; phylum Desulfobacterota; class GWC2-55-46; order GWC2-55-46; family JADFVP01; genus BTQV01. The sequence goes on along the minus strand of BTQV01000032.1, from coordinate 1,002 downwards.
GGAGGTTCTCTGCTATCTTCTCCGTGCCCCTGTGGAGATAACCGATATCAGGCTCCGCGCTCAATATCTTTTCCCCCTGCACCTCGAGAAGGAGATGGAGCACCCCGTGGGCCGACGGATGCTGGGGGCCCATGTGGATGGTCAGTTCTTTGGTCTCTATGAAATTTTTGTCTTTAGCCATATTTTTATAGAGGAATTAAGTCGGACCCTACCTCTCCTCGCCGAAGGGGTTGTACCTGTCCTTGTACCCTCTCAGGGGATAGTCCTTTCTCAGGGGATGCCCCTCCCAGTCATGAGGCAGGTATATCCTCTTGAGGTTGGGGTGGCCGTCAAAGACTATGCCGAACATGTCGAAGGCCTCTCGTTCGGGAAAATTGGCCCCGCGCCAGAAGTCCGTCACGGACGCAATACTCTCGCCGTCATTCAACTTCACCCTGAGCCTTATCCTGTGCTTTTTAGATGTGGAATAGAGGTGATAGACCACCTCGAAGCGCGGCCTCTCCTCGTAATAATCAACGCCCGCCACATCGACGAGGTAGTTCATCTGAAGTTCCGGGTCGTTCTGCAGGAAATTGCACAGGTTCTTAATCGCCGTCTTCTCAACGATATGGGTCACCTCATCCCTGAAGACGATGGTTTTAATAATATCGTCCCTGAAGGCAGACTTTACCTTGTCAACGAGAAGTCTCTTTTTTTCCTCTGAGAGCATCTATCCTACCTTTATACCCCTTTTTTGGAGCAGGAAAGGGTCTTCCCTCTTTACCTTCTCCATGAGCTGGAGGAAGCCGTAAAGCAACGCGTCCGGTCTCGGAGGGCACCCCGGCACGTAAACGTCGACGGGGATAACGAGGTCGGTGCCCTGCACCACGGCATAAGTGTTGTAAGGGCCGCCCGCCGATGCGCAGCCGCCCATCGCCACAACCCACCTCGGCTCCGCCATCTGGTCATAGAGCCTCTTTACCATGGGCGCTATCTTCTTTGTCATTGTGCCGGCGACTACCA
>BTQV01000031.1:0-11115 GCA_036986055.1 Thermodesulfobacteriota bacterium | reverse complement strand
AGTTTTATAAGAGAAGGCGCAGGAGCGAGGTCCCTGAACCAGCGCTCGCACTTGTCTTTTTTCACACCTCTGGGCCAGTACCTCGTAACAAGCACCCTGAGGCCGTCGCTTTTCAAGACCGGGTCGTATATGGACTTTGTTTTAATCAAGGGCGAAAAGTCACCGGAGACAACCCCCTAAAGAATTACCTCCGGCCAGAATGGTTCAGATATAAAGGGTGGTGTCTGCACCATTTACCAGTTCCATAAATGAAACAAGGCCCATGGATGAATCGACCAGGTCGCTGAGTTCGTCGCGGGAAATGTTAAGTATGGCCATGGACGCGGTACAGGCGTAGAGCTTTATGTCGCCGAAGCGTTTGGCCGTATCGAGCATCTCGCTTATCCTGTCGAGCGTGCCGCGCTTCAGGTTCTTTCCGATCTCCTCGGAAAATGCGGCCACCTCGCCCTCGATACTTACGTCGTCGATATGCCCCTTAACGAGCCTTTTGAGCGCCCCGTAACTGAAGAAGATATGGACCTCTCCGCCCATGGCCAGCGTGACGTTACTTATCGACACGGCCTGGTATACCCTGTCATAAGTTCCTGAGTGGAGGAATATGCATAGCCTGTTCTTTTTCTTCCCTTCGCCGCTCATCGCTTACTTCTTCCTTATGGTGTCCGCCCACTCAAGGAGCGGCACGTTTTTTTCACGGGCCTCAAGAAATCTCTGCGCGAGGTTATCAAGCTCCTCGGCACTGAACCTCTCGGAGAGTATTGCCAGACCGTCGCAGTTGCTAACGTGTATGAGCAGGGCCATGGCCGCCCTCTGGGCGTCCTCGGACTCCTGGTCAGTAAGGGTATCCTTACTCAAGAGTTCCGCGCAGACCTTCGCCGTCTCGACGATATTGTCATGCTCGCTTATAAGCTGGTCCACGTACTCACCGAGGAATGTCCTGAGCGCGGGGTAGAGGTACTCCTCCTCATACCTGAAGTGCGGGCCCGTCAGCGTGTCGAGTTGTCCGAGAATCTCTCTGGCCCTGGCCAAATCCTTTTCCTTGATGGCCTGAGTAATATCCAAAATAGCGTCACGGACCTTCCTGTGGTCTTCCCTGAATTCTTCAATAGGGTCTAACTTCTGTGCCATCATTAACCTCCTTAAAATTTATACTTATGAAATAATTATAGCACGATTTTCGGAATTTTAATGATAGGCCATTTTTTTGCCGCAGTCAACTGTCAAGGAGGTTTAGCGCGCTCTGTCAGGGTTTCGCGTCGCGCCGGGCCGTCTTTTATAGAGAACCACGCCGCCCTTTTTATAATAGAGAAAAAACCTGTCGTCATTAGAGAGGGCCGTCAGGACCTGCCTGTAACGGGGTCCGTCAATGCTATCGACGACGTATGGATCAAGGTTGTTATCGAGGAGGATGTAGTCCGCCTCCTGCCAGAGCGTGGGGAAGGAACCGTAGGAATACCTGTGCGCAAGCCGACTGTCGTAGATGAGGCTGTGAGTGACGACCCTCACCGACGGGTCTTCGGGTATGAGATCTATGGCCCTGTTGATGTCGGAAAAATTCTTATTGGCGAGATAATTCTTGTAATGCCACCTGCCGTGAGACCAGTCGTCCTTCCAGAAGGCTACCGCGAGGGGACCGGGGCTGTGTGCCATGTTAAAGGCAAAGACAAGAACAAAGATAAAAGAGATAAGAGAAAAAACCGCCCTCTTACCAAGCCTCTGGTGGAGGTACTGTAAGGCCGGGACGAGTGAGACGAAGATAGGCGGTATTAGGGCCGCCGTATACTGACTCGCCACGTTCTGGTGGTGCGAGACCGTTGAAAGGAGCAGGATCGCTATAATCGGCACCGCCGGGAGGAAGACCCAAAACTTCAAAAGAGGCAAAAAGAGCAACGGCGCAAGGAGGAATAGCGGGAACCTCCACTTTTCAAAACGCAGCAACTCCCTTATTGCGCCCGTGACGCCTCCCGGGGCGAAGAGGTATCCGTAAGCGACCTCGCCTGTTATCGTCTCGCTATGTTGAAATACTTGAAGGCTTGAGGATACGAAAAAGGTAACGATAAAAAATGCGGCCATTGATATTATAAAGAGACCTGCCCCGTAACCGTACCTCTTCTTTTCCAACGCAATATAAATCCCAAAGAAGGCGTAGGCGAGCATAAAAGGTTCCTTGACCAGAAAACCTGCCGCAACAGTAAGGAGCAACCATCCGTACCGCTCCCTTTCAACGAGGAAATAGGACCAGAACATAATAGGTATGATGAGGTTGTCGGGGTGAAAATCAATGGCTATGTTGAACTGGGTGGCGGGGTAGAAGAAATACAGTAAGACGACGGCCGTAACGAGCGTTTCGCTCTTTAGCCTCCTTCTCGCGATAAGATACAATGGGAGGGCCCCTGAAATCACGGCCAGGGCCTGGAGGAGATTAAGTACCACCGGACTGAAACCAACGTCGTAGAGGATAGAATAAAGGACGAGCACGGGCTGGAAGTGTCCGTTAAGCGACGACCTTATTTTGCCCACCCAATCCGACCAGCCAAGGCTCTGGATAAGCCATATCCTCCAGTCGTATATGCCGAAGTCAAAAAATTGAGTATGGTGCGTATAGTATCTTAAAAAAATGGTGGTGAGGTAATAGAGCGAGTAGACGCTTATGAATGAAATGAGTACGGCGGCGCCTCGCCTCTTCATAACCCCTTCGACCCTTTCAGGGAGGACTCCTGTAAGGCGTCTGTAAATAAAAAGAGCGATTGGCGCGCCCGCCAAAAAACCAGCGAGGGGGATTATAACGTACCTCATGATGTAGATGTGGTTTATCATCGGCACTTTTCAATATGCAAAGAGAGATTTAAAGTCAGGGATAAAAAACCGCAGCAGGTTTACTCTTCTTCTGTTGTTCCGTATCTTACAACCCTGTACAGTTCCACGAGGAGGGCTATAAGCAGCACTAAAAAAGCAATATCAGCGACACTCTCGGCTCCCCCATCCATGCCAAAAAGCAATAACAGGACACTAAAAAGAAAGAGGACGGTAAAAGTGACAATTAAAAAGTGCGCGGGCCTATTTTTCAAGAACCCGAGGTCCAACCCTCTCTCTCTTATCAGCAACCTGTAAAGTACGGGGGGAGTCCAGTCCTCAAGGTCCGGGTACTTCATGTTAAAACCCGTCATGTCGAATCTTCCGGCAAGTCGTACTATGACAAGAAAAACGGCAAAGTATATTACCGTTATATTAAGAGGTATGATTACGTTCAAACCCCTCGAAGCGAAGATGGAGTTCATAACGATGACATAAATCCCGATGGCGGCCAGGTACCTCGCCGGGGTGAGAATAATCCCCTCCCCTTTCTTTCTCCTCCGCGAAAAAATAAAGTAGATGACTGAAAAAAGGAGCACGGCCAGGGGGAAGGTCCCTTTAATCGCCGACTTCATCGGTCCCGTGAGGGGCGCCGTCCCCCTCTCAAATTCCTTGTAGGAATTGTATGCAAACGAAAGGGAGAGTTGTAAAAGCACTGCGTGGGCGAGAAGTCCCGTAAAGGTCTTTGACTTGAGAATCTTAATTATATTCATCTTCTCCTCCTCCGCGTACACTTTTCAAACCCTAGATAGAGAAGGCTCAGGACAAAAGAACCGAGAGAAATATCGAGGAAGGCCTCGAATATTCTCTGGGGCCTGTACTCAAGAAGGACCTGGAGTTTTCCCTCAGCGCCGGATGCCTTATCTGGCTTGACGATCCACGCGTTGGCATATCCGTTGGCCGTAAAATGACCGTCCACCTCCTCCATGACGCCGTGGTCTTTAAAGAACCTGAGAAAATCAGGCATCCAGCCGCTTTCATCGACCCTGTATGACCCGTCGGTAATATAGGCCTTCCAGCCGGGGTGAAATTTTTCGGCAAAGACGAGGGCGAAAGGGCCATTTGCGTTGCTTATATCTACCACGTACTTTGTGGGGTTTATTTTGTTATACCGCGTCTTTATCTTTACGGAAGTCTGACGGCCTTGTGCGCGTTGCCAGGTCCTGGTAAACTCCACCATCTCTGTAGAGAAACCCTCGCCGGCTGAGACGCTCAAATGATTTTCACCCCTCTTCAACTCCGCCTTCCCAAGGTCGAGCCATAGGCCTCCTTCTGTATCAGTCACACCGGCCTTCAAGGGGATGATGAAAACAGACCCGTTAACCCTTAGCACTGGTTTGCCCGCGGATTTAACGATTGTGTGGCCCTTATCTAACGTGAACCTCACAAGCCGCCTTGTCTTGACCCTCTGGGAAAAGACCACCCTGCCGTCGGGCAGGCTCACCTGGACTGAGAGGAGGTTGTAATGCGCCCTTGCGGGGAACCTTTTTTCAACCTCGTCAAGGGCGTTTGTTGAGATAACGAACTTCGATCCCTTGAGACCCGCCCATGCCCTTGTGGTAAGTCTCATGTCCTGGAGCTCGTCACCGTCGAAGTCGAGTATGAGAACGACATTCCACTGTGAAGGGAAACGTTTCTTTGCCCTTTGGTATATTTCCGGCGCCTTGGGCACAGGGAAGGTAAAGGAGAGGAAGGGAGTTTTTCTTAGATCGATTGAATTGGCGATCTCCAGCCTGTAAATATCCTTGATGTCGTCGGGGACTTCTTCTGTAAAATTAGCTTTTCTTACCTCGCCGTTTACTCCCGAGTAATAGTAATATGAGTCAGGCAAAGAGGTCTCTCCGAGGTCTATATTCAAGAAGGAAAAATTCTTAAAGATAAAGGGAAACGTCCTCTTCGTCTCTGAGCCTGAGACATCGACGCCGTCTCTCTTTTTGAACCTCAAGACGACCTCGTCGACGAGGAGCTTATCTGCATCCTCCATGCCGAACCTGTCGGAGACCGCCCTGTAAAGGTCTATTACGTTCTTCCAGTTCTCCGCCGGAAGCACTATTTTTTTGCTCTCCCCAACGTGTGAGAGGTACCCGGGGTACTTGAATTTAATTTCTATCTCGGCGGCCTGAGTGGCCGGATATCCCACCTCGCAATAAAAGGCGAGAAAGGGCCTTTCAGTGAGCTTTACGCCGTTAAATTTCTTTTTAAGATAGACCGCCTCTTTTACAGCCCCTCCTCCCTTGAAATACGCGTCCACCAACATGCCCTCGTCCGTCATGCTCCTTGTATACGCCGCGTTTATCGACCCGATGCGCCAGCCGTCTATACCCTGTACCGGGATATTACCGGCCAGGTCTGTCCCGATGGAATCATTGAATATGGACCCGGACCTGGCAAATTTTCTTCTCGGCCTTATGTAAGCGCGTACCGAGTAATCACCCTTGTCAGGGAGGTAAAATCTGCGCCTTCCTATCTCAAAAGGGTTTTTGTTTGCGAGTTTTATCTTCTCAAGTTCCCCGGCGTCACCTATTCTTCTAGAGACCTCTTCCCTGTCCACATAAAAAAGATAGCTCTCCGGCCTCTTTATGACCATATCCCTGTAGCCTTCGAGTTTTTTCCTCGAGATGACGAGGAGCTCGGTATCGTTGCCAGGGATCTTTCCGTTTACCTCTATCCTGAAACCTACCCTTCCATCCCCGAGTGCCCACTCACCGAGCCTTACCCACCCGTCCCTTGAAGGTACATTGCGCGGCTTCTTTGTGACCTGATCCTCACCGAACTCCATCCTTATCTCTTTTTCTCTATCCCAACCACTGCGCGACCTTATATACCAGACGTATTGACCACCCTCTCTTACATCGAGGCGTCCGTTCCATTTCGAAAAATCTTTGATGAGTGCCGGAGTCTTGATCCTTAGAATATTACGGGCTGAATTCTCGGATTCCATGAGCGCCAGCTCGAGGATAAAATCCCTGTAATCCCTGTTGGAAAAAACAAAACCCTTCATGGGGGCCTTGCTCCCCTTGGATACGGTGGCGAGAAAAGCGGGTTTTGCAAGGTCGTCGGTAAAGATAAGCGCCGGGTTATCTGCAAGGTGGGGCGTATCCGCGAGGTAGGCCAATGTGTCGGAGCCGGCCGTTACGGGTACCACACCCGAGGCGGCGTAGATATGCGGGAGCGTGTAGTCTTCGGGGACCCTGTAGAGGTCGAGTTTGCCGAAGGACTTTTCAAGGAGTATGCCCTGGGCCTTCAGCGCGTCAGGGAACCTCCTTATGAGTTCGGCGTTGCTCCTTCGGAGGTTAACCTTGTAGATGTCTCTCCTTATCATGATATAACGGACGTTCAGGACCTGAAGATACCTTTTGAGGTTCCTCACCCTGAGCCCGAGAACAGGGTCTATGAACTTCATGACGTCGTCGGGCTCCTGCATAAGGAGTATGGAACCCCTGAAAAAGTTACGGTGCATGGGCACGAGTTCGAACTTCGGCCCCCACTCGTATGTCTCCTCCCAGGTGCCCTGAGGAATCATGAATATCCTGTAAATATCCTTATTATGTTCCCTGAGCCAGGTCCGTGTCTTCGTATAATATTTAGGTATCTTGAAATACTCGTGGCGCCCCGCAAGGTCCTTGGCCGTAAAGGGCAGGGCGTTTGAGACGATAAATCCCGCAAGGACTATGAAGGCCAGCGCCCTCAACCTCTTCAATGAGGCGAGTTTTTCGAGAAGGTATACGCTCAGGAAAAACATCAGCGAGGCGTACCACAGAAGTACCAGGTACTGGAATTTGAAAAAATTCCTCAAGACCTGGAAGCCGGGAATATTATAGAAAAAAAACTGGTGGACCCTTCCGAAGACTGGTATATGGGTCCCGAGAGTGAAAAAGAGGCTTATGAGGCCGAGCAGAGAAATGACAATTACCTGCTTTTTGTTCTGCCTGCTTTTAAATGATGTATAGACCCCGAACGCGATAAATACCATGTAGACGGCGTAACTGAAGGGCGTAGAGTAAAATCTTTTTATGTAATCGGGAGAGAAGTAGGGCGTGCCGTCGGGCGCGTTAACGTTAAAACCGTTCTTTGTCCAGTGCAGTCTCAGGTTGTCGAAGAAACTTACGAGGTTATTCGCGATAGTGAATACGTCTACGTTGTGAGAATGTCCGATAGTCTCCCTTGCAAGCTCCTTGCTGCCGAAGAGACCGTAAAGTATGGGTGAAAGCCACCATAGGTTTACGAGTATACTGAGTAGAGATACGATAACCATACCGTAGACTACCCTCTTGAAATCGAGTATTTTCCTGTCAATGACCACGTGCATGAGGGGGAAAAAGATTAAGGCCGGCATATACAGATATGCCAGAGAGGGTCCCGCGGTCAGGGCAAAGAGAGAGGTTATGGCGCTAAGGGCCGAGTATTTGAGGACGGACCTCAAGTCCTTGCTGTAGACGACCTTTAGTAACAGGATAATCAATACGGGGTACATTGCCACGCCTATAAGTATGTGGGGCACACCGATGAACCTCGTATATACGGGGATGCTGAACATGTAAAAGAGCCCGGCCATGAGCCCGGCAAACCTTCTTCTGTCGTCGCTCATGGTGAAGTAATTGGTGGTGAAGTAGTACCCCCCCCAGCCGAGCGAGAAGAATATGACCGTAACGTAAATCTTCTCTATATAGATGAGCGGGATATGGAAGTGGTTGAAGAACGAGAAGAAGATGTTCTTGGCCAGCAGGATGAAGGACCCGGCATTGGGGAGTCCGAACCCCCAGTTGGAATTCCAGAGGTAATAATGGACGTAGAAGTCGAAATCGATGTTAATGGGCGTGTCGAAGTCCCTCAGGTTAAGCACCGCGTCTGACGGAAGATGGGAGACGTTCACCCAGAAGGGTATGAGGCTAACAAGGAGCAGGATTATATAGGGATATCTTCTTCTTAGAAAATCTCTCAAGTCATTTTTCCTTGAATAGGTCAGGGATTGATTGCGGTGAAAACAGGCGCGAAAAAACTTGAATCATGCGGTTCTTAAAGAGGGAGACTTAAGGGAGTCGTATATCCTTAAATTTTCATCTATCTCTTTTCTCGATACCATGCCGAGTAGAAAGGCGTCCATGTCCTTGAAGGCCATGGCAAATTTCAGCGACCTCTCGACCTCTCCAGCGAGTTTCCCTGCGCCGAATATCTTCATGCCAACGACCGTCTTGCCGCTTTCTCTACACTTCGACAGAAGCGCTTTGACTCTTTCCTGGTCCGTGGCGCTGCTCTGCATGGATTCCACCTGGGCGCTGAAAGAAGGGACGAGGCCTCGCGGGATAATCTTTCTCGCCACTTCCTTCACATAGGGGACGGCCACAACCTTGGAGAGAAAATTTTCCTGGTAGGCGTCCATGCACGCCCCCGACCAGTTAATCCTCGCAAAGATAATCTCTACTTCAGGACAGTCGAGCGCGGCCTCTATCCCCCCGATGCCGTGCGCGGACAGCCCTATCATCCTAATATGGCCCTTCTCCTTCGCCCGTTTCATAGCATCGAGCGCGCCTCTACGCACCCTCACCTCAAAGGTGTTTCGAACGCCGTGGAGAAGGCAGATATCGAGGTAACCGGTCTTTAGCGCCGTGAGTGTTTCATCTATTTTTTTTTCGGCGGACTTTCTGAGGGAATCTGAAAACTTCGTGGCTATGACGACCTTTTCACGGGAGGCGGTTTTGAGCGCCTCCCTTATATGGGGGTAAGTCCCGTAAGAGTAACCCGTGTCCCAGAAATTTATCCCCCTGTCGAGGCTGTAGTTAAGAAGTCCGGCCAGTTCCTTTACCGTTAGCCTCGTCTGCTCGTTCACGCCCGTAAAACCAGATGAGCCGGTGCCGAAACCCATCCTTGAGACGCGTAAGCCCGTACTACCAATATTTATGTATTCCATAGTCGCCCTATTCGAAATTCAAGAGTTTTTTTTCGCCTTCATTATGAGAGACCTACCGAGGGTCGGAAAAATCCTCGCAAGAAGCGCCGACCTGAACCTCCCTCCGCCGTCAAAATTCACAGTCTCTGATGTGAAACGGGTTACCTCAAACCCGTGCTCTTCAAGGAGCTTCTTTAGACAACCGCGCGTAAAGTACCTTATGTGCCCTGCGTCGCGTTCTCTTAGTGTGGTCTCTAACAACGGGTTCCTTCCGAAAAGCAATAGAATCCTTCTGCCGAATGTCGCCACGTTTGGGGTCGTTATAACAAGTACCCCACCCGGGCTGAGGACCCTCCTTATCTCCTCGATAAATTTGTCAGTATCAAGCACGTGCTCGATTACCTCGCCGGCGAAGACAGCTTCAAAGAAATCATTTTCAAAAGGAAAGGACTCTTCTTCTTTTACATGATAGGCTTCTATGCCCTTCTTCTTTGTAAGTTCTACTGCATTTAACGAAATGTCGATGCCGTAAACATTTTTGCCCCTCTCTTTTATCAGGCTGCTGACTATACCGTCACGGCATCCTATGTCGAGCACCCTTTTACCTGTGCCAATCATGTCAAGTGCTGTCGCAACGCGTCTCATGTCTCCATGAGAGAGGGTCTGGTCGTCGCTGTACCTCCTGTTGGAGAACTCTTCGAGTACGTTAGGGCCTACAGTTGCGCCTTTTATATCTTTTGCATGCATTCGACTTCTCTCTTTACGACCTTGCTGATATCGTATTTTTTTACCAGTTCTCTCCCGTAAGCGCCCATGGAAGACCTCTTCGCGGGGTCCCTTAAAAGACTTACCACCCTGTCGGTGAATGCGCCGAGGTCGCCCCTGGGGACCGTCTCAAGGGCGCCCTCGAATTTTTCCCTGTATACGGGCAGGTCATATACTACGCATGGGACGCCGCAAGCGAGGGACTCGGCTATGGTTATCCCCCAGCCCTCCTCGTAACTGCATGAGACGGAAATCTTGCTCGTCTTTCTCACCCTGTAGGCCTCTTCGTCGGGCAGGGAACCGAGTATCTTGATGTTCTTGTCGAGTTTGCGTTCACGTATGAACCTTTTCTTCTCCTCCTCAAGGACCCGGGAACCACCCCCGATGATGGCGAGTTTCGCCGACGGTACAACCCCGACCACCATGGCCCAGATTTCTATAAGGTCCGTTACCCCCTTGCTCGCCGAGAGTCTCCCGATATAACTTGCATCAAAGGGCTCCGGATAGGTCCCGGGCATATCATCGATCTTTTCAAGGTCGATACCGTTGTCGATTACCATCAATTTTTCTCTCTTGAACCCAAGGACGTATAGCGCCTCCTCAACACCCCTGTTCTTTATAAAGACCCCGTCCGCGTAGCGCCGTATCATCCGGAATGAAAACCTCTGCATGAGAAAAGAGCCGGTGTTTGAGACAAAGCCGCCCGTCTTTCTCTTAAAAGGGCTCTCTATGATGTGGTGTATGAGCACCACCCATTTAACCCTCTTCCCGAAAAACTTCGCGATGACGGGAGCCAGCGTGTCAGGGACAAAATCGCCTGTTGAATAGATACAGTCTGCTCCGCTTATCCTCAACCACCTGAATATCCTCGGCACGGCGTACAAGGTGCGGTATGCCAGCACAAAGCCCATCTTGAGCATGTCGAAAAAGGTCTCGCGGTAGGATTTTTTTTCAAAGGAGAAGCAGGGGGTCACAAAAAATTCCGCATCGAGCCCCTCGTCCCTGAGGGTCTCTACCGATATCTCCGGGACCACGCAAAAAGTCTCTACGCCGAAACCGTTGAACCGCCTCGACACATCGAGGAACATCTTTTCCCCGCCGCTAAGAATCTCGGCTGAAAGCTGGTGGTTGAAAAATATCAGTATCCGCATCTTTTCCCTTGTCTCCACTCCATGACTAAAAGAGCATTTTTCTGACTCTTGCCTTGAGTTCATTAAAGAAAAAGCCGTTCCTCGACCTCATGGCGGAGAATATCGTCAAGTACTTGGCCACCTTCATGTCAAGGACCGAGAGGTTGGGGTGGTTAAGTATTGAATCATTAGCGTATGAGCCGATGGCCTCTTTCTTCACCATATTCACGATGCCCTCACTGTAGCAGCGGTCCCCGAGTTCGGTGCCCTTGAAGGGGTAGAATATGGAGGTCATGGCGAAGTCAGGCCCTATTCTCCAGTTCAAAAGTATTGTCTTCAAGAGGTTGATCCTCTTCTCCCCTGGCATGCCCACCATGTTGAAGGTCCATATGAGTATGCCGTGCTTCTTTAACCTCTTGCATACGTCGACTATCAACTTGTTGGTCATGCGCCTGTTCATCATCTCTTTTCTGTATTCCTCGT
>BTQV01000030.1:0-11176 GCA_036986055.1 Thermodesulfobacteriota bacterium | reverse complement strand
GAGATAGCGAGGAAGATGGTCTGCGAATGGGGCATGAGCGAAAAACTCGGCCCTCTTACCTTCGGCAAGAAAGAGGAGCACATCTTTCTCGGAAAGGAAATTGCCCAGAGCAGGGACTTCAGCGACGACACGGCCGAGACCATAGACCTCGAGATAACGAAGATCGTTACCGATAATTACGATAGGGCCAAAAATCTGATAGAGACTCACAGCGAGGAGCTCCAAAACCTCGCGACCACCCTCCTTGAGAGGGAGACCCTCGACGGCGACGAGATAGACAACATCGTATTCGGCACTCCGGAGCCCGAGAAGTCGCCCCCGGAGCCGGGCCCCGGCGAAGAGAAAAAGCCCAAAGGCGTCAAGCCCGAGGCGGCGAAGAAAAAACCGGACGGGGAAAAGAAACAGGGCGGTGCGCGCGGAAGGCTCGGTTTCGCCGTTGAGTAAAGGAGCGTTCTTTAACCCCGCGTCCGTAAGTCATACAGGTAAACTGAACCTGCCCTTTCAAAATTAGAGAATGCCCCGAAGCGTGAAGAGGCTCTTTGCCGGGTGAAGTATTTTCTGATTATACCGTAATCTCAAAGAACCGGTTCCAGCGGAGACCCTGTTGAGGTTGCATTCCAGTTACATTGAAATAACTTCGGAAGAAAGAGCGCAGTCCCATATGGAGCGGATGGTGGTGGATAATGCCCGCGTCCGGCCCGTTAGCCTGAAAAAGGTCCGATATACCCCGAAGGTCGAATGTCTATGCCTGTTCGGGCCCATATCCTCAGCAATAGAATCTTTTAGCCCCTGTGGCGCCGTCCCGTTCAGGGAAGAGCGGCGTCTTTTTTTAATTGAAGGTACCCATGGGAGCTAAGGGAAAAGGCGCGGCAAACCCGGCCCGGCCCGGGCGCTCTACAGGAGAAGTTGCCGGTGACATAAGCAGAGGCCGACTCCTGTTAAGGGGCAGGTCGAGGTCATGGACACTGGGCCGCCGGACCCTCGTAATGGGCATCCTTAACGTTACCCCCGATTCATTTTATGACGGCGGGAGGTCCCTTGAGAAGGGGGCGGTCAAGAGGGGGCTCGAGATGGTCGACGACGGCGCGGATTGGATTGACGTGGGCGGGGAGTCGAGCCGTCCGGGGGCCGAGCCCGTAAGCCTGGAGGAGGAGTTGAAGAGGGTCGTTCCCGTCGTCGCTGAACTCGCCTCACGGGGGGTTACGGTCTCAGTGGACACGACGAAGTCCGAGGTGGCCCGCAGGTCCCTCGAAGAAGGCGCGGAGATTATAAACGACATAAGCGCCTTTTCAATGGATCCTGATATGGCCGCCGTATGCAGGGATTACGGGGCGGCTTCGATCCTTATGCATATGAGGGGCACGCCGTCCACCATGCAGAATAACGTTGAATACGTGGACCTTATCTCAGAGGTTTGCGATTTTCTCGAATCAAGGCTCTCTTACGCCGTGGACAATGGGATTGAGAGGGAAAAAACGATTGTGGACCCGGGCATTGGTTTCGGGAAATCCAGAGAGGGTAATCTCGATATTATAAGGAACCTCTCACGTTTCACTGCGCTGGGCAGGCCCATACTCGCCGGCCCCTCTCGAAAGAGTTTCTTAGGCCTTGCAGGCGCCGCGCAAAGGCTCGGCGGCACGCTCGCGGCCTCGACTGTGCTCATTATGAACGGGGCGGACATATTGAGGGTCCATGACGTTAAGGAGGTAAGAAGGGCCGCTGACATGGCGGACGCATTGAAAGAAAAGGGATGATAAAAAAAGGTACGCTGTTCCGGAGTTTTTCCCCGGGTTTTCACAAAGATAAAATCATGAGGCGGCGGGAGTGTTAGAGACTATATTCAGGGCAAAGAACTTTATCGCCTTACTCGACATACTGATAGTGGCGTTCTTCATATATTGGCTCATGGTCCTTGTCAGGGGCACGAGGGCGGAGAAGATGCTCTGGGGGCTCGGTGTGGTCATCATAGCCTACTTCGTCTCCCTGAGGGCGGAACTGATAACCTTCCACTGGATACTGAGCAATTTTCTCGGGTCCATAGTCATATTCGTGATAGTCGTATTTCAGCAGGATATAAGGCGGGGTCTCGTGCAGATGGGCAGGCCTTTTATCACCCGTGAGACCCATACGTCGCAGGAGGTCCTCGACGAGGTCCTGACGGCGGTAAAACGCATGTCGACTAACAGGACGGGCGGGCTTATAGTATTTGAAAGGATTGTGGACCTCGCCCCAATGCTCGATACAGGCGTGGAGGTGGACGCAAGGGCCTCTGCGGGGCTCATACTCGCCATCTTTGACGTGGGCTCACCCATGCACGACGGGGCCGTTGTTATAAAGGGTTCGAGGATATTCAAGGCCGGCTGCATACTGCCGCTGAGCACCAGGCACTTCGGGGTATCCATGGGCACGCGCCACAGGGCCGCCCTCGGACTTGCCGAGGAGACCGACGCGGTGGCCGTCGTCGTCTCCGAGGAGACGGGCGAGATAGCCCTGGCCGTCGATTACGAACTCCACAGGGCCATCAAGCCCGAGGAACTTCTCGGGGCGCTAAGGGAAGTTCTCCCGGCCGAGGAGCCTTCCAAGACCACCTTCTGGAACCTCTTCCCCTGGAAGATAAGGGCATGAAGGGCTGGGTCACCAGGAATTTGGGGCTTAAGTTTCTGGCCGTAGTCTTTTCCGCGGCCCTGTGGTTCTTTGTCGCCGGACAGAGCAACACCGAGGTAGGTCTGGTCGTGCCGCTGGGCTTTTCGGGGGTCCCCAAAGAAATGGTGATGACGAGCGCGCCCATCGGGGAGATAGACGTTAGGGTCAGGGGCTCCAAGTTTGTCATAAGCAAACTCTCTTCCTCCCAGATAACGGCCGAGCTGGATTTAAGCAAGGCCAGGGAGGGAGACAACAGGTACAAACTCCGTGCCGGAAACATAACCGTACCTACGGGCGTGGAGGTTGTGAGGGTAAGTCCCACCTCCGTAGTCATCCGTTTTGAAAAGATTATAAAGGCCGTTGTCCCCGTAAGGGCGCGGTGGAAGGGGACGCCGGCCCTTGGATACAGGGTCCTCTCCGTGAAGGTCGAGCCCGAGAGCGTCGAAGTCGAGGGGTTGAAGAAGAGGGTCAAGGCCCTTAAGACCATATATACCAGGACCATTGATATAAGCGGACTGAAAGAATCGAAGGGTTTTACAGTGGAGCTCAACGTGGGGGATACGGATTTTAAAAAAATAAGCACGAACAAGGTGGGCGTGACAGTACTCATAGCGAAGAAGAAAGGCAGGGGGCGCAGATAGGCGGCCGTGCCTTTTTGCCGGACTGAACCTTAAAAAAAGGCGGGTAATGGTGGAGAGCAAAAAAAGACTTTTCGGCACCGACGGCGTAAGGGGCGTTGCCAACGTAAAACCCATGACAGCCGAGCTGGCCCTTAAACTGGGCAGGGCCATAGCCTATGTCTTCAAGAAAGAGGCGAGGCGCCATAAGATAGTTATAGGCAAGGACACAAGGCTCTCAGGCTATATGCTCGAAAGCGCCATGATGGCCGGGATATGCTCCATGGGAGTGGACGCCCTTATGGTGGGGCCCCTGCCGACACCGGGCATATCGTTCATCACGTCGAGCATGCGCGCCGACGCCGGGGTGGTCATATCCGCGTCCCACAACCCTTATCAGGACAACGGCATAAAGTTTTTTTCCCGTACGGGCTTCAAACTACCCGACGAGGTGGAGCTTGAAATCGAAAGGTTTATCTTTGAGAACAGGGACCCGAGCCACAGGCCCACGGCAAAGGAGGTAGGCAAGGCGTACAGGGTGGACGACGCCAAGGGAAGATACATCGTATTCGCCAAGAACACCTTTCCCGATGAGCTCACCCTGGACGGGTTGAAGATAGCCGTTGACTGCGCCAACGGGGCGACGTATAAGGTGGCCCCGGCTGTATTTTCCGAACTGGGCGCGGAAATTATTACAACAGGGGTAAAACCTGATGGTGAGAATATAAACCTCGGCTGCGGCTCCATGTACCCGGAGAGTGTTGCCGAAAGGGTCAGGGAGAGCGGCGCCCATATAGGCATCGCCTTTGACGGCGACGGCGACAGGTGCATACTCGTGGACGAGAGGGGGGAGATGGTCGACGGAGACCACATCCTGGCTATAACGGCGCTCGGTATGCTCAGGGAAGGTACGCTTAAGAAGAAGACGCTTGTGGCCACGGTAATGAGCAACTCCGGCCTTGACGAGGCCATAGAGTCCGCCGGCGGCAAGGTTGTAAGGACGAGGGTGGGTGACAGGTATGTGGTGGAGGAGATGCTCAAAAAGGGCTATAACCTCGGAGGCGAGCAGTCCGGCCACGTCATCTTCTTGGACCATACGACTACGGGTGACGGAATTATAACGGCGCTGCAGGTCTTGAAGAGCATGGTCCGGGAAGGGAAAAAACTTTCGGAGCTCGCAGACGCCCTGAAAACCTATCCCCAGGTCCTTGTTAACGTCAAGGTGAGGGAGAAGAAACCCCTCGACGGGATTCCCAAGGTCGCCGCGGCGCTAAAGTCCGTGGAGAAGAGGCTTAAAAACCGCGGCCGTGTCTTTATACGTTATTCCGGCACGGAGCCTCTGGCCAGGATTACCATAGAGGGCGAGAAAGAAAAAGAGATACGTGATATGGCCGAAGAACTGGCCGTTGTTCTCAGGAGCGAGATAGGGTAGGGTTACTTTGGGGTTGCCCCTCGGACAGAGTTGATTTACACTTAAGGGGTTCTTGAGCCCCTTTTTTTACAAAGGGCGGCTTTTGCATCCTTCATATTAGCTTTATTGTGGTTTCTTGGACGTAAAAAAAAATTCGCGAGGTAATTTAATTTCATGGCGAGACTGTCGGTAAACGTAGACCATGTGGCAACGGTGAGGCAGGCGCGGCTCACCAAGGAGCCCGACCCTGTCACCGCCGCCCTCATGGCCGAGCTCGCAGGTGCGGACGGCGTGACCGTGCACCTTAGAGAGGACAGGCGGCACATCCAGGACAGGGACCTCTTTGTCTTGAGGAGGACTGTAAAGACGACGCTTAACCTCGAAATGGCGGCCACTTCCGAGATGCTCTCCATAGCCTTGGAGGTAAAGCCCGATATGGTCACCCTCGTGCCTGAAAAAAGGAGAGAGCTCACCACCGAGGGCGGACTCGAGGTATTGAAAAACGCCGACGGACTTAAAAAGTTCGTTACAACGCTCAGGGATTCGGGTATGCTTGTAAATCTTTTTATAGACCCCGAGCCTGAGAGCGTAAAGCAGAGCCACAGGATAGGCTCAAGCGGCGTGGAGATACATACAGGGCGCTACGCCGACGCCGAAGGGGAGGCCCGGAGCGAGGCCGAGCTCAGGAGGGTCTATGACGCCGTGGCCCTTGCCGATAAACTCGGTCTCAGGATACACGCCGGCCACGGCCTCGATTACCGTAATATAAGAAAAGTGGCGTCCATTAAAGAGATAGAAGAGTTCGCCATAGGGTTCAGCATAATAGCGCGGAGCGTCTACGTGGGGATTGAGGATGCGGTGAGGGAGATGAAAAGGCTCGTGGGCTGAATTTTTTCATATAATAATTAATAATAATGATATACGGCATAGGCATAGACATAGTGGACGTTCACAGGTTCAGGGCCGCGTCGGAGCGTTTCGGCGAGGGGTTCTTGCGGAGGTTGTTTACAGATAAAGAGCTCGGTTATTGCATGACGAAGAGATTCCCTGAGCGCCACCTCGCCGCACGGTTCGCCGCCAAGGTGAGTCTTTTTAAGGCCATGGGAAGGTCCGTGAGGTTTACAGACGTGGAAGTCATGAGGGATGAGAAGGGGAGGCCTTTTTTCAGTGTTTTCCCGGGGGAGGAAGGGGCTTTTAAATTCACGCTCTCGCTCTCCCACGGCAAGGCCTTCGGTATTGCCGAGACAATAGTGGAGAAGGTACTATGAAGGCCGTTGACAGCGCCACGATGCGCGACATAGACAGGTTCGCCGTGAAGGACTTTGCCATGAAGGGGCTCCAGCTCATGGAGAACGCCGGCAGGGCCGTCGCCGTCTTTATCGGGAAGGAGTTTTTCCCGGCCGGGTTTGACAAAAAGAGGGACTTAAGCGTCGCCCTCGTGGCGGGCAAGGGGAATAATGGCGGCGACGCCTTTGTTGCGGCGCGTCACCTTGAGAACATGGGTATAGGCGCTGACGTCTTCTGTCTTGCGGCCCCCGGGGATTACAAGGGCGACGCGGCAATAAACAAGAAAATCTGGCTTGAGATGGGCGGGGAGCTCTACCCAATCCTTACAAAAAAGGATTTAAAGAAACACGACTCGAGGCTCCTGCATTCTTCAATAATAGTTGACGCAATATTCGGCACGGGGCTTAATTCCGAGGTAAAGGGCATCCATGCCGAGGTAATAGAGTTTATTAACGCCACAGGCGCGAAGGTGGTCTCCATAGACGTGCCTTCGGGCATAGACGCCTCTACCGGGCAGGTCCTTGGTACGGCCGTTAAGGCCTTTGCCACGGTGACTATGGCGTTGCCCAAGACTGGCTTTTTCCAGTTTCCCGGAAGTCTTCACGCGGGCAGGGTGGAGGTGGCCGATATCGGGGTGCCCCGTGAACTCCTCGTTGACGAGGGGATACAGTGGAATATAACAGACCCGGCATATTTAAGGAGGGTCTTAAAGGCCCGCGAAAGGGACTCGCACAAGGGTACATACGGCCATGTCGCCGTACTGTCGGGTTCTCCCGGCAAGACAGGCGCGGTCTTCATGGCCGCGGCCGCTTCCATGCGCGCCGGTGCGGGACTCGTTACCATAGGCCTTCCGGAGACGCTGGCCCCCATAATGGCTGCCAAGACTACGGAGGTAATGACGCACGCCCTTCCCGAGACCGCGGATAAGACACTCGGCGCCGAGTCCTACGACCAGGTAAAGGCGCTACTCTCCGGCAAGTCCGCCGTTGTAACGGGGCCCGGGCTCGGCATTTCCGCCGGGGTTTTGAGGTTCATGGAAAAACTCCTGAGGGGGGAGTGTCCGCCCCTCGTTATTGACGCAGACGGGCTTACGGTGCTTGCCGGGCACCTTTCCGTCGTGAAGGAATCCGGTAAGGAGATAGTCCTTACGCCCCATCCCGGCGAGGCGGCCCGGCTCCTTGGCGTAAGCGTAGAAGATGTGCAGGGCGACAGGTTCGGCGCGGCAACGGAATTGTCGGAAACCTCCGGCGCCGTGGTCGTGCTTAAAGGGGCGTATACGGTAATCGCCGGCAAAAAGGGTGTCTGTTATATAAACCCAACGGGAAACCCGGGCCTTGCAACGGCGGGCACGGGCGACGTCCTCGCTGGCATGATAGGCGGGTTTCTGGCCCAGGGTCATAAGCCGCTTGAAGCCGCCGTCACGGCCGCTTACATCCACGGACTCGCGGCCGACAGGGTCGCTGAAGTCTCCGGCGAGGCGGGCATGACGGCAACGGACCTTCTTGGTCATATACCGGCCGTTAGAAATTCTTTTATTTCCTGAAGGACCTGGATGAAGGTCGTAAGCACGGAATCAAAATCCCCTGAAGATACGGAAAGGCTCGGCCATGAACTCGTGCGGGGTTTCAAGGGGGGGGAGAGGGTCGCCCTTGTGGGGGGTCTCGGCGGCGGCAAGACCTGTTTCGTGCGCGGCATGGCCCGGGGGCTCGGCACAAAGGGGTATGTAAAGAGCCCCTCTTTTACCATAATAAATATTTACGAAGAGGGCAGGCTTCCCCTTTACCATATAGACCTTTACAGGTTAAAGGGGGACGAAGAGTTGTTTGAGACGGGCGTGGAGGAATATATCCATTCAAATGGTGTTTGCGCCATAGAATGGGCGGACAGGGCGCCGGACCTGCTCGATGAATGCGATATTGTGGTAAGGTTTGGCTTCCTCGGTGAGAATGAAAGGTTAATAGAGATAGAAAAGAGATAGGATTTTTTAGTATATAAAAAGCATGGAGACGCGCAGATGACGGAATTCGATGTAGTTATAATAGGCGGAGGCCCCGGGGGTTACGTGGCCGCCATAAGGGGGGCCCAATCAGGCGCGAAGGTGGCGCTCGTGGAAAAAGCGAGCGTTGGGGGGACGTGCCTGAACAGGGGGTGCATCCCCACAAAGGCCCTTTACTATTCAGCGAAGGCCCTCGCTTCCATTAAAAAGGCCGCTACCTTCGGAGTGACCGTGGGGGCCGTGGAGTTCGACCTCGCGAAGGCCGTTGAGAGAAAGGACGGCGTAGTTGAAAAACTCGTTGGCGGCGTGGAGCAGCTCTTGAAGGCCGCCGGCGTTGAGGTCTTTAGGGGGGAGGGTTTCGTGGAGGGCCCGGGGCGCGTGAGGGTTACAAAGACGGACGGAACCGAATCGCTGTCGCTTGGCGCAAGGTCCGTTATCATCGCCACCGGCTCTGAGCCTGCACGCATACCGGCATTTAATATCGACGGGGAAAACATAATAACCTCTACCGAGGCCCTGAACCTCACGAAGGTCCCCGAAAGCATGCTTATAATAGGGGGCGGGGTCATGGGGTGCGAGTTCGCCACTCTCTTTTCCGCCTTCGGGAGCGACTGCATCATCGTCGAACTCCTGCCTGAGATACTCACCCTCGAGGACAGGCAGGTCTCAAGGGTAATACTAAAAAGATTCAAGGAGACGGGCGTTAACGTAATGACCGGCGTTATGGTTGAGAGCGTGGACGTCGTTGAAGGCGGGGTCAAGACTACGCTCAAGGACGGGAGGACATTTTTAACGGAAAAAGTCCTTGTTACTATCGGCAGGAGTTTTAATTCTGTTAACCTCGGCCTTGACGGGGTGGGCGTTGGGGTTGAAAAGGGCAGGATAACGGTGGATGAGAAGATGGAGACCACTGTAAAGGGGATATACGCCATAGGGGACGTGACGGGAAAGATGCTTCTCGCGCACGTGGCCTCGGTACAGGGAATAGTAGCCGTGTCAAACGCCCTGGGTAAGGCCAAGACAATGGATTATTCAGCTGTTCCTTCGGGCATATTCACAGACCCCGAGATCGCGAGCGTGGGTCTGCGTGAAAAAGAGGCGAAGGAAAAGGGGATGGAAATAAACGTCGGCAGGTTCCCCTACGCCGCCAGCGGCAAGGCCCTCGCCATGGGCGAGACAGAGGGTTTTGTGCAGATTTTAGCCGACAAGGGTACGGATAAGGTAATAGGCTGCTCCATCGTTGGCGCTCACGCGACGGACCTCCTCGGTGAGGTGACCCTCGCGGTCAGGACCGGCGCGAAGGTCGCCGATATAACGGACACCATACACGCCCACCCAACGCTCCCCGAGGTTGTTATGGAGGCGGCCGAGGACGTCCACTCCATGGCCATCCACAAGGCGGGCCGGAGGAGGCGTTGATCTTTTAAAGGATATGGCGCTTATAGTACAAAAATACGGCGGAACGTCGGTAGCCGATGTTGAGCGGATTAAAAACGTCGCCCTGAGGGTGGCCGACTCCGTCAAGGCCGGAGACAGCGTGGTGGTGGTCTTGAGCGCCATGGCCGGCGAGACGAACAGGCTCGTCCGCCTCGCGAAGGAGGCCGACGAGTTCCCCGACCCCAGGGAGTACGACGTCGTCGTGTCGAGCGGTGAGCAGGTCACAGTGGGGCTTCTGGCCATAGTATTGAGGTCCATGGGGCTTGGGGCGAAGAGTTTCCTCGGCTATCAGGTGCCCATATTGACGGACCCGGTACACTGCGCCGCGCGGATAAAAAAGATTGAGGTTAAGAAGATAAAAGACGAGCTCGTGGATAATAACGTGGTGGTCGTCGCGGGTTTTCAGGGCGTAGACTCCAGGGGCGATATTACCACGCTCGGAAGGGGAGGCTCGGACACCACGGCCGTTGCCCTGGCCTCGGCGCTGGGGGCGGACCGTTGCGAGATATATACGGACGTGGAAGGCGTATTTACCACGGACCCCGGAATATGTAAGAGCGCGAAGAAATTGAAGAAGATATCCTATGACGAGATGCTCGAGATGGCGAGCCTGGGGGCTAAAGTGCTTCAGACGCGCAGCGTCGAGTTCGCCCGTAAATACGCCGTACCCGTACTCGTAGGGTCTTCCTTTACGGATTCGGACGGCACCCTTGTTTGCAAGGAGGATAAGGATATGGAGAGTGTGGTTGTTTCAGGCATTACATACGACAAGGACGAGGCGAAGATATCCGTGGTGAGGGTCCCGGACCGGCCCGGCATAGCCGCGGGGCTCTTCAGGCCCCTTACAACGGCCGGTATCAACGTCGACATGATAGTCCAGAACATAAGCCACGACGGGTTCACGGACTTGACCTTCACCGTCTCCAACACCGATTTCAAGAAGGCCATCGGCCTTACGAAAGAGGCGGCCGGGGAGATAGGCGCCCAGGACGTCATCGGGGAGACGGGCATAGCCAAGGTCTCCATTATAGGCGCGGGCATGAAGAGCCACGCAGGTATAGCCTCGAAGATGTTCGAGGTGCTGGCCAAAGAGGGCGTGAATATAGAGATGATATCCACTTCCGAGATAAAGATATCCTGCGTCGTGGACGTCAAATATACGGAGCTCGCCGTGCGGGTCCTCCACGATGCCTTCGGCCTTGGCAATAATAATGAAGAAGGCGGCGATTAGACGACGGCGGGGTTATAGCAAAGACCCTGTTTAAGGGGAAGTCAAGATTATGGCAAAGAGTAAAAACAGAGTGGAACTCTACGATACGACCTTGAGGGACGGCACGCAGGCCGAGGAGATTTCCTTTTCCGTTGAGGACAAGTTGAGGGTGGCGCTTCGCCTCGATGACCTCGGTATCCATTACATCGAGGGGGGGTGGCCCGGCAGCAACCCCAGGGACATAGAGTTCTTCAAGGCCATGGAAGGCCAGAAGCTCAAGACCTCGCGCCTCGTAAGCTTCGGCTCCACGAGGAGGGCAGGGGTAAAGGCTGGTAAGGACGCCAACTTGAGGGCGCTCCTTGCGTCGGGCGCCCCTGTAGTGGCAATCGTTGGAAAGTCCTGGAAACTCCACGTGCACAAGGCCTTGAGGGTAACACTTGCCGAGAACCTCGATATGATACATGACTCGGTCCGCTACCTTAAAAAGAAGGTGGAGAAGGTCTTTTTCGACGCCGAGCATTTTTTCGACGGTTTCAGGGAAGACCCCGAGTACGCCATGAAAACGCTCGAGGCCG
>BTQV01000029.1:0-11482 GCA_036986055.1 Thermodesulfobacteriota bacterium | reverse complement strand
GCCACATAAAGGGCGCGGTAAACATACCCTTTGACGGGGCCCGCTCAAGGGTCCTTGAAGAGCTGAAACCAGGAGAGCGCATAGTCTTTGTCTGCCACGGCGGCCCCATGGGCGACGCCCTCGCGAGGGTCCTTGTAAGAAATGGCTATGAGAACGTCTACAACCTTAGCGGCGGCATGCGCAGGTGGCGCGGCCCTGTGGTAAGATAGCCTCCCCCTTCAGGTGTATACGTCAAGGCGCTTCAAACGCAGGTGGATTACGAGCGGGGTTTTTTACTGGCGGTCATGACGGTGTCGGCGGACTTTTACCTGACCATTTGAATCGTTTGCAGGGGGTTTACGCGAGTGGGGTTATTTGCTGGCGGTCATGACGGTGTCGGCGGACTTTAATCTGGCCATGAGATCGTTTTTGACCTTGACGAAATTCGCCATCTCACTTCTCGGAACGGACAACTTGGGGTTGGACCTGATGTTAAGGGGGTTTACGAACCTGCCGCGCAACTTCACCTCATAATGGAGATGGGGGCCCGTGGAAATACCCGTTGAACCGACGTAGCCCACTACATCACCCTGGGCCACCCTGACGCCGGGTCTTATGCCTCTTTTAATCCTCGACATGTGGCCGTAGCCGGTCCTGAAACCGTTGCTGTGCCTTATTACCACGAACCTGCCGTAACCTCTCTTCCATCCGGCGAAAGTGACCCTGCCGCTTCCCGTAGTCTCAACTGGCGTACCCCTGGGCGCGGCGTAATCAACGCCGTGGTGGGGCCTGTACCTTTTCAGTATGGGGTGGTATCGTCTCCTGGAAAAATAACTCGATATGCGGCTGTAGCGCAACGGCGATTTCAACAGAAGCCTCCGCAAGGACCTTCCCTTCATGTCGTAATAACCGGGCGTGCCCCTTTTGTCCTTGAAATATATCGCCGAATAATTTTTGCCGCCGTTTATAATCTCCGCACCGAGGATGCGTCCCGTCTTAACGGGCCTGCCCTCCACGTATATCTTTTCATAAAGTATGCTGAATGTGTCGCCCTTTCTTATGTCCGTGGCAAAGTCCACGTCCCAGGCCAGTATGTCTGAGAGCGCGAGTATCACCCCGGGGTCAACACCCGCCTCAACGCCGGCCTCGTAAAGAGATGTCGTAATCTCGCCCGACGCGCTCTCGAGCCTTACCTCGCTATTGAGCTTGATTCTGCCCGCCTTATAGCCGGCCTCGACTTTATCGTTCCTTTTTAATACGAATATCTCAAACTCGTTGAGCCTGTAGAGGACCCTGTCTATACGTCCGTTCAGGGTAAAGACGCTCATCATGGAACCGGCCCTTAAACGGGCGAGGTTGGTGAAAGGCTTTGCGACCCTCGCCATCCTGTATATCTCGGTAGGGGCGAC
Source organism: Thermodesulfobacteriota bacterium (assembly GCA_036986055.1). Taxonomy (GTDB): domain Bacteria; phylum Desulfobacterota; class GWC2-55-46; order GWC2-55-46; family JADFVP01; genus BTQV01. The sequence continues at coordinate 10,094 of BTQV01000029.1, read as the reverse complement.
GCTGAACTGGCTCATGATGGAGTAAAAACTGTCGTTTGAGGAGACCCTTATGTCATACCTGTCAGGACTGTTGACGGAGAGGTCTTCCGAGGGGAGACTGTCGAGGTCTTTTCGTGATGAGGCCTCGGGGTTTAAAAGGAAGAGGACCGTGAGGATTATGGCAACACCTGCGAGGGACAAAAGGAGCGCCGGCCTTGCCATACCTCTGGCGCTTTTCCTTTTTAGATGGTCTTTCAAGTACTGAATACCCCCCCGCGTAATTTTGTAGATAATAGTGTAAACAGAACAGCCTGTCAAGTCCGTTGTTTAGTTTTTTTTAATATCTACAGGGACTTTTAGCCGTTACTTACGTCACAAGTAAAAGAAAAAAATTATTTGCTGTTCTATGGAAAATTAAGTATCATTGCAGTTAAATCACAGGGACGGATTCTACTCATGGTTGAAACCAGACACGACATTCTTAAGGACACCGGCAAGAGGACGGCCCGGATACTAGTCGTAGACGACGACAGGTTCTTTCTCGAGGTATTAAAAGACCTTGTAATGGAGATGGGCCACGAGGCGGTCACCGCTGAAAACGGCGCCGAGGCCTTTGAAAAGGCCGTGAGCCTGCCGCCCGACATCGTCATAACCGACGTACTGATGCCCGTCATGGACGGCTTTGAACTGACGGAAAAGCTAAAAGACCGGCCCGGCACAAGCCACACGCCGGTCATAATAGTAACCTCGCTCTCCGACAAGGCGTCAAGGATAAAAGGACTCAAGGCCGGCGCCGACGAGTTGTTGAGCAAGCCCATCGACGAGGCCGAGTTCCGTGTAAGAGTAGGGAACCTCCTCAAGGTCAAAAGATACGAAGACTATCTCATCGAGCACGGAAAAACCCTTGAGGGCGAGATAAAGGACAAGTCCATTCAGCTCGAAGAGGCCTACGAACAAATACGGAGCAGTTACTTGGAGACGGTCTACAGGCTCACGCTGGCCGCAGAGTACAGGGACATGGAAACGGGCGCCCACATAAAAAGGATAGGCCTCTATTCCAGACTGGTGGCGGAAAAACTGGGCCTCGGAGACAAAGAGGTGGACGCCTTATATATCGCGAGCCCCATGCATGACGTGGGAAAGATAGGCATACCCGACTCCGTACTCCTGAAACACGGCAAGTTCACCGACGATGAGTTCTACATCATGAAGACCCACTGCGCCATAGGGGCCAACATACTCCATAACCCGGGTCCGGAGCTCCTTAAGACCGCCATGGATATAGCGCTCACGCACCATGAGAGGTGGGACGGCTCCGGTTACCCCGGCGGCCTCAAGGGCACGGAGATACCCCTTTCCGGCAGGATAGTACAGTTAGTGGACGTATACGACGCGTTGAGGAGCGAGCGCCCCTACAAGGAAGCCTTTGACCACCAAAAGGCCCTCGATATCATAGGCAACGATGAGAAGGATTTTTTCGACCCTGAAATCTTTAGAATCTTAATGGATAATGCCGGAAGTTTTGATAGGATATTCGAAGAGAATTTGACGTAGGCCGCATTGAAAGCGCAGGGCCCCGCTTAAGGGTCGAGCCACAGATAGTCCGTATCATCCACCGTGATATTCCAGCGCTCGAACCCCTCGCCCGCCTCTGGCAGGACCACGAGGGTCCTTATGCCGGAAAGTTCGCCCACCTTCCTCGGTATGCCCCGCTTCCAGGAATGGGCGCTGCCCGAAAGAACGACCATGGTCTTACCGGGGTTCGCATCGAGATAGGCTACCACCTGCGAGGCCATGAAATTATCCCACACCATCTGCACCTCGCAGAAACTTTTGTAACCGGCCTCAGTGTCCACGTGCTCCTTGATGGCGTCCCTTATGAGTTCTTCATACTTCTCGTCCACGTTACAGGTGATGTCGCCTATCATCTTGCGCTCTTCGGGCGCGAGAGACTCAACCTCCCCGATAAAGACCTTGTGTGAGACGGAGCGCGGCACGTTAAGCCCGATAAGCGGTATCGAGTTTTTTTTCGCGTAATTAAAAATGCCTTTGTACTGATACCAGGATACGTTCCAGTTCTTGTGATACTCTTTTCTAAAATCCTTCTCCGAAATATCCCCCCGGACCCAGCGGTCGAGGGGCTCCTGGCTGTCGGCACGGAACATCTCGAGGCCTATGGCGAGGTCCACGCCGGCCTCATTAAGGGCCTTAATCACCCTGAGTTGAACGCGGTGGTGAGCCCACTCTTCGTGAAACTCGCCTACAAATATTGCCCTGGCATTAATGAGTTCACCGGCCAGGTCCTTTACGGGAACATCCACGCCGCCGGGATAGCGCACTACCCTGTTCATCAGGCACCCACCTGAAATCAGTCCTATTACCGTGAGGAGCAGGAAAATCTTTGAGAATTCAAAAATTCTTTTCATATGCGTCTTAACAGGTTACCGGCCCTTTTAATACGGATTGTCAACTGTTTCTCCGGGGCGCGTCGGCCGGTGGGGCGGCGTCACCCCCTCTCCTCCATGGGTATATAAGGCTCGTTTCTAAGCCCGATGTATTTCTGCACCGGACGGTAAATGCGGTTGGTCTTCAACTGCTCCTTCCAGTGCGCGAGCCAACCGGCCACCCGGCCCATGGCGAATATGGGGGTAAAGAGTTCGGGCTCTATGCCTATGGATTCGAAGACGACGCCGGAGTAGAAATCGATGTTAGGATGAAGGCGTTTCTTGCCCAGCCTCTCTTCCACGAACTTTTCTATCTCGTCTGATATCTCGAAGATATCCTCGCACCCGGCGCCAGAACCCCTTAATTTTTTTATGTATCCCTGTAATATCCTGCCCCTTGGGTCGGCGGTCTTATAGACCCTGTGCCCTACCCCCATTATCCTCTCGTGCCTGGCGAGTTTCTCCTCGAGATACTCCCTCACATTCTCTCTTGAGCCTATCTCCTCTATCATCTCCAGGACCCTTTCGTTGGCGCCGCCGTGCAAGGGGCCCGACAGTGTGCCGATAGCCGAGGAGACTACCGTATAGGGGTCTGCGAGTGTGGAGCCTACGACCCTGGCGCTGAAGGTCGAGGCGTTCATTGTGTGGTCGGCGTGAAGAATAAGCATGACGTCGAGTATCTTTTCCACAAGTGGGTCGGGTTCCTTCTCGAAGAGCATGTAATAAAAATTCCCGGCAAAGCTCAGGTCGTTCCTCGGCGCCAGGGGGGCGTCACCGGCGCGCATCCTGTGGCAGGCGGCCACAATCGTCGGCATCTTGGCGAGGAGCCTCACACATGACCAGTACCGCACCTCCGGGTCCAGGGTGTTGCGTGCCGGGTAATACATGCCCATGGCCGAGACCACGGACTGGAGGTACTCCATGGGGTGGCCCGCCTCCGGGAGGGCCTCCATCATCCTCAGTATCTTGTACTTGAGCCTCGTATGGAGGGTTACGTCCTCCTTGAATTTGTCGAAATCTCCGGCCTTGGGGAGAGAGCCGAATATGAGCAGTTGCGCCACCTCCAGAAAGGTGCTCTTCTCAGCCAGAGTCTCTATGGCTATGCCGCGGTACTCGAGTATGCCCTTTTCGCCGTCTATAAAACTAATGGCCGACTCCGCCGCCGGTATGCCTTCAAGCCCGGGTACGACATCCATCTGCCTCTCCTCCATGAGAAACCCTCCGTCTTTATTGATGATTTCAAGAAAACCAGTCCCCACGGGAAATTGAAAAACCCGTAATCAGCCCCGCTCCCTTTCACCTTACCATGAAATTTTATTATACACCATATGGCCGGGGGATGTCTTCAAATGAGACCTCCCGCACCGAAATATAAAAGAGGCCTTCACTGCTCTGGTAAAGGCCTCTTCACAAGTTCTCTATCTAAAACAAGATCAAAGTGGAACCACGTTCTCGGCCTTTGGCCCCCTGGGCCCCTCTGAAACCTCGAAGTCCACCCTCTGGCCTTCCCTGAGCGTCTTGAACCCCTCACCCTGTATGGAAGTGTAGTGGACGAAGACGTCTCCGCCCTCATCCTCTTCGATGAATCCCAAACCCTTAGTCTCGTTGAACCATTTTACTTTTCCAGACGGCATGAGGCACCTTCCTCCTTCTCTCGAATTTAAAAATTTCAGTAAGTTTAATTAAGAGGCCGTTTTTTGTCAAGGCGAATCTTTAAATGGGCAAACCAGCGTCGCGGGGCAAAAAAATTGTTACCTTCCCCCTAACCACTCCTTAAATTTCTTAAAGGCCCGGGACCTGTGGCTTATGGCATTTTTTTCCGCAGGCGTAAGTTCAGCCGCCGTCTTTTTACTCTCTCCCACTAAAAACACAGGGTCATATCCAAAGCCCTCGTTACCGCTTGGCCTTTCCGCTATAGACCCTTCGAGGGTCCCGCAGAAAAGATGCTCCTCGCCTTCAGGGGTAACGAAAGCAAGGACGCACTTGAAGCGCGCCTTTCTCATGCCCTCCTCCACGCCCCTCATCTCTTCGAGGAGTTTAAGGTAATTTTTCCTGTCATCGGCGTCGGGGCCCGCGTACCTCGCAGAAAAGACGCCGGGCCGTCCCCCGAGAAAGTCCACCTCAAGGCCCGAGTCGTCGGCAAGCGCCGGGAGCCCCGTCTCCGAGGCCGCCCATCTCGCCTTTATGAGTGCGTTCTCCTTGAATGTCCCGCCGTCCTCTGGAGGTGGTATGAGGTTCGGAAAATCATCGAGTGTGAGCACCTCCACATCAAGGCCTTCAAGGAGCGCCTTGAGTTCTCTTACCTTATTCCGGTTCTTTGTGGCGAGCACGAGTTTCATGGGCAGCCGTCTTTAAGGATTTTAAAAAGATTTGAATCGGAGGGAGAATAAATCCGGCAAAAGGCGGGTGGCGCAGCGTAGGTTAATACCATATACCGGACGTTTTTTATTGACCTCGATAAATCGGGATATCAAAGAGAGAGGCTTTTCTGCAGGGCCGTCAACTCCCTGATCCCCTTCTCGGCCATGTCCACTAGACAGAGCATCTCTTCCCTGGAAAAGGCCTTCTGTTCCGCCGTCCCCTGTATCTCAACTATCTTTGCCCCGCCCGTCATTATTACGTTCATGTCCACGTCGGCGTTAGAGTCCTCTTCGTAGTTGAGGTCGAGAAGCGTCCTTCCCTTCACTATCCCCACGCTTACGGCGGCCACGGAATCGACGACGGGCAAGGAAGATATCTCACCGGTGGAGACGAGGGCTGAAAGCGTGTCGACGAGGGCGACATAGGCCCCTGTAACCGAAGCGGTGCGGGTCCCGCCGTCCGCCTGCAGCACGTCGCAATCCACAATGACCGTCCTCTCTCCGAGGAGGCCGAGGTCGCATACGGCCCTTAAGCTCCTGCCTATAAGGCGCTGTATCTCGTGGGTCCTGCCGCCTACCCTTCCGAGCCTCGATTCCCTTGGCACCCTTATCCTCGACGACCGCGGCAGCATGGAGTACTCGGCCGTGACCCAGCCCCTTCCCGTACCCTTGAGAAATGGGGGGCTCTTATCCTCCACAGTGGCGGTGCAAAGGACCCTCGTTTCACCCATGGAAATAAGCACGGAGCCATCGGCGGTCTTAAGATAACCCCTCGTTATATTGACCGGGCGGAGTTGGTCAAACCCCCTGCCGTCGGCCCTATTCAATCCTTCTGAAGCCAACTGTCTTTAACCCCTCTTCCAATTTGACTTTAAAATCCAGGATACCGAGCGCTATGGACCTGGCTATTTCATCCTTTCCCTTTGACGAGGCGAGCCAGACACGGTCCCTGCCGTTGGAGATAAAACCGAGTTCAACGAGGACCGCCGGCATGACGGCGCCGCTCAAAACACTGAAGGGCGCCTGTTTCACGCCTCTGTCGCCCCTTCCAGTCGAGCGTACAAGGCTCGTGTGGACCGATTCGGCAAGCGTCGAGCTCTCGTGGTGAGCCGCCGTCTCAACGAGGTCCAGTATGGTCGCCTTGAGGTCGCCGGAGAAGGTCCCGTCTATGCCCGCCTCCCTTGGGTCGAAACCGTTCTCAATGGCGGCAGTCCTTCTCGATTCTTCGTCGGAAGGCTCGTAGTTGAGGAAAAATGTCTCAAGGCCCCTTGCACGGCGGTTGGGCGCGGAGTTTACATGGATGCTTATAAAGACGTCGGCGGAGTTCCTGTTGGCAATGGCCGTCCTCTCTTCAAGAGGAACGAAGGTGTCGTCGCTCCTGGTGAGAAGGATCGTGCAGCCGAGCCTCTTCTTAAGCACACGGACGAGCCTTTTCGCCACGGCAAGCGTTAAGTCCTTCTCCCTTACGCCCCTTTTGCTCACGGCGCCCGTGTCCATGCCGCCGTGGCCGGGGTCGATGACTATGACGTCTACCGGGTCTATTGTCTGCGAAAAATCCGAAGCCGCCGAAAGCCGCGGCGCGGCAAAAAAGGACGTCAGGAGAAAGACGGACAAAAAGAGCGGGACCTTGAGCTCGGCGAGCCTCATCTTGAACTCCGGGAGAATTGTTCTTCCTTTTAACCGGGATGGCCTTTTTGTTTATACCAGCCTTATATTCTAAATACTCGCCCACAATAAGTCAATAGCATATGACCACTTCCCTTTTGAAAAAAAATCTTTTAATATAAAAATGGAATTGTCGTTCCAACGCGGGGGACGGTCCATGATAAAATTCAGGAACTGGCGCAACGTATTCGTATCGGCCTGGCTCTCATGGTTCATGAAGTTCTTGATGCTCGCCATGGTGCCCTATGAATTTTACCGCGGAGGGTATCTCTTCACCATCCTTATCCTGGTCGCCGTTGGCGTTTCCATGGTGCCGAGCATCGTGGAGAAGAACTACAATATAACGCTGCCCTTCGAGCTCGACCTGCTAATCACACTAAGTCTATTCCTCCACACCTTCCTCGGAGAGGGCCTCGAGTTTTACAACAAGTACTGGATATGGGACAAACTACTCCATGTTTACGGCGCGGCCGTGACCGCCATAATCGCCTTTGTAATCGTATATTCGCTCCACTATACGAGAAAACTCCGCCTTACGCTCCCCTTCATCGTGCTCATCACCTTTACATTCGCCGTGACAATGGGGGCTATGTGGGAGATAGGGGAGTTTTCCGTTGACAGGTTCTTCGGAAAGCAGACGCAGAAAGGGCTCGCCGACACCATGTACGACCTTATAAACGACATGATAGGCGGGTTCATAGTGGCTGTTCTCGGCGCCGTATACGTGAAATACTCAAGGCCCGAGACGAGACACAGGCTCGCCAAGCCCATTGGAGAGGTCCTTGGAATCGGCGACAGGGTAGACTATATGAAAAGAAGGTTAAAGCGCATTAAAAAGAAGACCCCTTAACCCGCCCGCCAAGACCACCGCCGACCGCCCCCCGCCCCAATCGAAGGACGGCGGCCTGTCAATAAAACCTCAACTTCCTTGTGTAGTGGAGAGAGTTCCTGTCCTCTGAGTCGACTGAAAGGGCTTCGTGGAAGTACCTGGCCGCCTTTGCAAAATTTGCGTCGGCGAAATAGGCCCTCCCTATGAGGTTGTATCTGCCGGCGAAGAATTTTTTCGAGAGCGTCTCCGCCACGTAAGCGCCGTCATAATCGCCGAGGTCCGTCAAGTAATTGATAACCGGCTCCCTGTACCCAAGGAGCTGCGCTATATTCGGTGAGATGGTATTCAAGTGCAGGCTCACGGGGCCCGTAAACTCAATAATTGGCATGTCGTCGCTCATGACCCGCGCCCCGGCCGCGTACTTCCTAACGAGCACCTCGTTCATCACGAAGGTACTTAAGAAGTCATAGGGGTCCTCGAGGTCGATGTCTTCAAGTAGTTTCTTTATATTGGGGAGGGACAACCTATCCCTGACCCTCGAAAAATCCACCCTCAACTCCCCGGGTGAACCTATCATGAAGATGTCCGTGTTAACGAGCCAAATGGATGTGTGGGGAAAGACGGACTGGAAGGTCCTGACCATGATACGGACGTCCTCTATGGAGAGGTTATACAGCGGTATCCACTGGCTCATAATCCCGCCCTTCTTCAACCTCGACTTCGCGAGCTCATAGTACTCCCTTGTATAGAGGTTTACGACTCCGGCCAGCGACGGGTGCATGGGCTCTTCGGTTATGACGTCGTACTTCTTCGAGGTAACGGCGAGGTAACTCCTGCCGTCGTCAATGATAATGCGCGACCTTGGGTTGTTGAGAACGTCCATGTTCTCTTTCTTGAAATACCCTGCCCCGTTTATGACGGAGCGCGCTATCTCTATATTATCGACCATCGTCACAGGAAACTGGCTCAGGGTGCCGAAGGTGGTACCCGAGCCGAAACAGATTACGAGGACGTCTTTGGGGTCGGGGTGCAGGACCATGGGCAGCACACCCTGGAACCTGTTTATCTGAAGCCCCTCGTAGAACGCGGCCGTAGCGCGGTTGCCGTTCACCCAGAGCCGCTTGTTGGACGCCATGAGGCCGGCCCCCTTCTTCTCGGATATCATAACCGTGGCGGTGGGACCCTCTCTGTAATAGACGACGTCCTCGTCGCGGGATAGAAAACTCTTGTTGATGGTAAAGGGCATGTTGGCGGGAAGGGCCCATATAATGAAGGCGGCGGCAAGGACGCCGATTGCGGAGTAGGCGAACTTAACGGAGGTCCCCGACAAGGGGTTCAAGACCAGGAAGAATATGCCCATGACAATATTAAGGGCCCCTATGAGGACTATGCTGTTCTGCATGCCCACAAAGGGTATGAGCACGAAGCCACCCACGAAAGACCCTACGATGCCCCCCACCGTGTTTACCGAGTAGATGTTGCCAATCTTGGTGCCAACGTTCTCGGCCCGCCAGTCGTATATCTTGCATACAAGCGGAAAGGTGGCCCCGAAGAGGAAGGTTGGTACTATGAGCGTGATGAAGGCTATAAAAAAGTTGAGATAGACGAACTCACCCCAGTCGGGCGTGGTGTCGAGCCTCGCGTAAAAACCCATTTCAGGTAGCTTGGCGTACAGTATGATAAGGGCTATGGAGCTGATTCCGATTAAGACCTCCACAACGGCAAAGAGCGTTATGACGGAGCCCCTCGACCGGAACCTGTCTATAAAGGCGGAAAATACGAGGCTGCCCGTTGCTATGCCGGTGAGGAAAACCCCCAGCACCACGGCGAAAGCATAGACCGTGCCCGTGAGCATGAAACCGAGCACCCGCGTCCATATTACCTCATAGGTGAGCCCCGTAAAGCCGGAGATGGCAAAGCCCCACATGATAAGGGTGGTGAAATAACCCGGCAACGGGGCGCCCTCCGGCCCGGCCCCTTTGGGCGCAGGCGCCTCTTCGACCTCCGGGGCGCCGAATCCATCGGCGTAGAACCATCCCAGAAGGATCGCAGTGGAGCCTATCAAGAGGTTTAAAATACCCGCCGAGTAGAGTATGGTCGCGAGCCCGAAGGAAGGGATGAATACAAAGGCCGTTAAGAGCGCCCCGGCCACGGCCCCGAAGGTATTAACGGCGTATAGTCCGCCGATATCCTTTGCGAACCTTTTCCGGCTCCTTGCGATGGTCTTGCTCAATATGGGGAGCGTGGCCCCCAGAAGCGTCGTCGGTATGATAAGAAGGAGCGCCGAAAGAAAAAACTTTATGAGACTGAGGCCGAAAAAGCCCGGGGCGAGACCGCGGGCGAGGAATACATAGAAGGAATTATTAAGGCCCAGGAGAACTAAAAAGACGAGGGCGTAAAGACCGATAAGGGCCTCTGCCGTACCGTACCACAAGAAACAGTTTTTACGCCGGTCTATCCACCTGCCGCCGAGAAAACTCCCCAGGGCGAGGCCGCCGAAAAAAGTAGTGAGGACGGTGGAGATGGCCAGGAGCGTCACGCCGAACTCAAGGGTCAGGAGTTTGGTCCAGACCACCTGGTAAATGAGCCCTGTCATGCCCGAGCCGAAGAAGAGTAGAAAAATGACAAGCCTTATCATGACCTTGCCCTCAATGGACCTTGAAAAAAAAAGCCCCGTTGCCCGGCGGGGACTTTCCCTTAGTCTCCCACGTTTCCCTCATCCTCAAAGAGAAATAAGCGCATGAAAGTCCGCAATACCCGGTTTTTTAACTGCTATATTTAAACATAGAGGAGTTTTTTTTACAATTTTTGACATAT
>BTQV01000028.1:0-11771 GCA_036986055.1 Thermodesulfobacteriota bacterium | reverse complement strand
AAATTCTAAAAGGAGTTTTTATAGATGGAAAAAGGGAAAAAGATATGGATGGACGGGACCCTTGTGGACTGGGAAAGCGCCAACGTCCATGTCCTCACCCATACCCTCCATTACGGCCTCGGAGTCTTTGAGGGGATAAGGTGCTACAAATGCGACGATAACAGGAGCGCCATATTCAGGCTCAAGGAGCATACCGACAGGCTCTTTGCCTCGGCGCATATAGTACTCTTAAAGATTCCTTTTTCGAAGGAGGAGATAAACGGGGCGATAGTGGAGACATTGAAGGCCAACGGCCTTGAAGAGGGCTACATAAGGCCGCTCGTCTATCTCGGGGCCGGGAGTATGGGCTTGTTTCCAAAGGGAAACCCCGTAAAGGTCGCCATAGCCGCATGGCCCTGGGGGGCGTACCTCGGGGAAGATGCGATTAAAAAGGGGATAAAGGTAAAGGTCTCTTCTTATATCCGCCACCACGTGAACAGTACCATGACAAAGGCGAAGGTGACGGGAAGTTATGTCAACTCCATACTCGCCAAGAGAGAGGCCGTGGCCACGGGCGCTGACGAGGCCCTTATGCTCGATACCGAGGGGTATGTCTCCGAGGGGAGCGGCGAGAACGTCTTCATGGTAAAAGGCGGGCGGCTTAAGACAACCCCTCTTACGTCCATACTCGACGGCATTACGAGAGACTCGGTCTTGAAGATAGCCCGGGACCTCGGCATTGAAGTCGTAGAGCAACGCTTTACCCGCGACGAACTCTACACGGCCGACGAGGCCTTTTTTACAGGCACCGCCGCCGAGATTACCCCCATAAGGGAAGTCGACGGAAGGACCATAGGAGCGGGCGGGCCGGGTCCCGTGACAAAGGAGATTCAGACGATATTCTTTGACGCTGTAAAGGGCAGGAAGAGTGACTACGAGGCGTGGCTCCATTACGTCTAATCAGGCATTTTAAGAAGATCAGGAGGCAGTAATTGAACAGCGGAGTGAGGGTGGCGCAGGATCAGGTGCCCGTTTACATTGAAGACGAGATGAAGAAGTCCTACCTGGACTACGCCATGTCCGTTATTATCGGAAGGGCCCTGCCCGACGTGCGCGACGGCCTCAAGCCCGTGCACAGGAGGATATTGTTCGCCATGCACGAGATGGGGGTTGAGTGGAACAAGCCCTACAAAAAGTCGGCGCGCGTCGTGGGCGACGTAATAGGAAAGTACCATCCCCACGGCGACTCGGCCGTTTATGACGCCATAACGAGGATGGTGCAGGATTTTTCTCTGCGCTACCCGCTCATAGACGGGCAGGGCAACTTCGGCTCCATAGACGGAGACCCCCCGGCGGCCATGCGTTATACGGAAGTGAGGATGGCGAGGCTCACAAGCGAACTCCTGAAGGACATAGAGAAGGAGACGGTGGACTTTTCCCCCAACTACGACGAGTCCCTTAAAGAGCCCAAAGTCATGCCCGCCGCCTTCCCCAACCTCCTTGTAAACGGCTCTTCGGGCATAGCCGTTGGCATGGCCACCAACATGCCCCCCCATAACCTTTCAGAGATAATAGACGCCCTCATTTATTTGATAGGAAAGCCCGACGCCTCTCAAAAGGAAATACTCCAATTCGTCCCGGGCCCGGATTTTCCCACGGGCGGAATAGTCTACGGCACAAAGGGCATAAGAGACGCCTATGCCACTGGCAGGGGCGTACTCCATCTCCGGGCGCGGGCGTCTATAGAAGAGAACCCCAGGACCGGGCGCCAGGCCATAGTCATCACCGAGATACCTTACATGGTCAACAAGTCCCGCCTCATAGAGTCCATAGCCGGCCTTGTGAGGGATAAAAAAATCGAGGGCATCTCCGACGTGCGCGACGAATCGGACAGGGAAGGCATGAGGGTCGTGGTGGAACTCAAGAGGGCCGAGGTGGCCGAGGTGGTACTTAACAACCTCTATCTCCACACCCAGATGAAGACCTCCTTCGGCGTCATAAACCTCGCCATCGTGGACGGCCAGCCCCGCGTGCTCACGCTTTACGCTCTTTTGAAGGAGTTTATAAGGTCGAGAAAAGAGGTCGTTACGAGGAGGACCGTCTATGACCTCAACAAGGCGAAGGAGAGGGCCCATATCTTGGAGGGCCTCAAGATAGCCATAGACAACCTCGATCACGTGATAAAACTCATACGCGCCTCAAAGTCCCCTCAGGAGGCCCGCACCGGGCTCATGGAGAATTTCAAATTGTCTCCTGTTCAGGCCCAGGCCATACTCGACATGAAGCTCCAGAGGCTTACGGCCCTTGAGAGGGATAAGATTATAAAGGAATATAAGGAGATACTGAAAGTCATAAAATCCCTCGAAGAGGTTTTGGCCAACGAGCCGCTCCTTATGAAGATAATCGTCGATGAACTGACGGAGATAAGGCAGAGGTACTCGGATGAGCGCAGGACCGAGATAATAGAGGATACGGGCGAGATAACCATAGAGGACATCATAGCCGTTGAGGATATGGTCGTCACCATCTCTCACAGGGGCTACATAAAGAGGACCCCCACGTCTCTGTTCAGGACGCAGAAGAGGGGCGGCAAGGGCAAGAAGGGCATGACCACGAAGGACGAGGACTTCGTGAGCGACTTCTTCATAGCCTCCACCCACTCAAACATCCTCTTCTTCACCGACAGGGGCAAGGCCTATTCACTCAAGGTCTACGACATCCCCCAGGCCGGCAGGGCCGCGAGGGGCAAGGCCATAGTGAACATCTTAAACGTCTCGCCCGGTGAGAATATAACGGCATTTCTGCCCGTAGAGGAGTTTTCCGAGGATCGTTTCATAGTAATGGCGAGCGAAAAGGGGATAATAAAGAAGACGGACCTTATGAGTTTTTCGCATATACGCTCGGGCGGGCTTATCGCCTTGACGCTCGACAGCGGAGACAGGCTCATTTCCGCGAGACTTACCGACGGAGAGGCGGAGATATTTCTCGGCACAAGGCTCGGTCAGGCGATCCGGTTCAGCGAGTCCGAGGTGCGGGAGATGGGACGTCAGGCCAGGGGCGTGCGCGCCATAAGGCTTTCAAAGGACGACAGGGTCATATCCATGGAGACCGTGGACAGCGCTTCGACCATTCTTACCGTAACCGAGCGGGGCTACGGCAAGAGGACGAAGTTCTCGGCCTACAGGCCGCAGAAAAGGGGCGGACGCGGTATTATAAACATAAAGATTACAGAGAAGAACGGCGCCGTGGCCGGCATGGCGAAGGTATTGAACTCAGACGAACTGATGATAACCACGACCAGGGGTAAGATAATAAGGATGGCCGTGAAGGACATCTCGGTAATCGGAAGGTCCACCCAGGGCGTGAGGGTTATGGATATAAGGGACGATGAGCAGGTTACCGGCATAGCCCTTATAGCCGAAAAGGATTAAACTTTGTCGAGTACCCATCTCTTAAGGCTTTACCTTTTAACCCCGCGCCTCAGGAAGAAATAAAAAATGCGTCACCCCGCACAGAGGGTCAATATAAAATATTTTTTATTGTTAACGTTCCTGGTCTTATCTTTTTATCCTCTCGCAGGTTGCGGCTCAAGGTCCGCGGGAGACAGATATAAGGAGGCCGAGGACTATCTCGGCAGGGGTGAGTTCAATGAGGCCCTCGACAGGTACGACTTCATAGCCAATAATTTTCAGACCACCCCCTATGCGTCAAAATCCTGGTACAGGATAGCCTACATCTACGGCAACTTCCTCGGTGAAGAGCGAAAGGCCATAAATGTCTATTATACGCTCATTTCAGTCTATCCGGAGAGCGCCGAGGCCTTTTCCGCGAGACGCGACCTCGCCGGGATATACTCCAGGGCAGGGGACTACACCAAGGCCGTGGAACAGTACCAGTGGCTCCTCGACAATGTCAAAGACCCTGTTGAACAGGAAAACTACAGGTACATCATCGCCGAGGAATATTTCAAGATGAACGATTTTATGCAGGCCCGTGCCGAGATAAACGAACTCCTCGAGACGGCCATGAGCGAAAATATAAGGGCGCGGGCGTATTTTCTCAGGGCGAACACTTATTATCTCGAGGGCGACGCCCGGATGGCGATAAGGTCCTTTGAAGATACGATTTCAACTTTCCCTGACCACGACATAGCTGTGGAGGCGCGGTTCAACCTGGCAAAGGCCCTTGAAGAGGCCGACAGGCTCAAAGAGGCCCTCGCCGTGCTTGAGACCTTGAAAGATGAGTATCCAAGCCCGGAGGCGGTAACCGCCAGTATAGAATGGATTAAGAAGAGGATGAGAGCGAAGAAGTCGAGGAGGAGGCGGAGATGACGGTCGAAAAAATAGCCGTTATCGGCGCCGGGAGCTGGGGCACGACGCTCGCCGACCTGCTGGCGTGCAAGGGTTACGGCGTGACCCTCTGGGCGAGAGAGCCCGAAGTCGTGGCGCAGATAACGGAAAAAGGCGAGAACAGGGCCTTTTTGCCCGGCGTAAAACTCTCGGAGAAACTTGTGGCTGTCGCCTCGCTCAAAGAGGCCCTGAAAGAGAGTAAATTCATCGTAAGCGTTGTGCCTTCCCACGGGGTAAGGGGTGTTTTCGAGGAGGCGGTTGGCTTTATATCCAACGACGCCATAGTGGTAACTGCGACCAAGGGCATAGAGGAGGGCACACTCCTCACCCCTTCGTCCATTCTCAAGGAAGTTCTAAGCGGCAAGGTGGAGATAGCCGCTCTTTCCGGGCCTTCCTTTGCCAAAGAGGTATCTAAAAAGCTCCCCACGGCCGTCTCCGTGGCTTCGGCGTCAGAGGGGGCCATGAAGAGAGCGCAGGAGACCTTTTCCACGCCTTATTTCAGGGTGTATACAAACAAGGACATAGCGGGCGTGGAACTGGGCGGAGCGTTAAAAAACGTTATAGCCATCGCCTCGGGGATCTCCGACGGTCTTGGCCTCGGCTATAACGCGAGGGCCGCCCTTATCACCAGGGGGCTTGCCGAGACAGCGAGGCTCGGGGCCGCCATGGGTGCGGACCCGGCGACCTTTTCAGGGCTTTCAGGGCTCGGCGACCTTGTGCTCACATGCACGGCACCGCTTAGCAGAAACTATACGGTGGGTTTTAAGATAGGTGGAGGGATGAAGCACAGGGAGGTAGTCGAAGGCATGAAGATGGTCGCCGAGGGCGTTAAGACTACTGCGGCGGCAAGGGCGCTCTCCCTTGAAAAGGGTATTGACATGCCCATAACAGAGGCCGTTTACTCCATACTTTACGAGGACAAGCCTCCTGAGGAGGCGGTTTACGAGCTTATGACGAGGGGGTTGAAGGGGGAGTGATTCGCTCTCTCCTGACTCTTGAAAACCTTTGTTTTGCGGGCGCCTTTTTGGATTGGCAGGGGTGCTTGCCTCTTGACATTAAGGAGGCCTTCTGATAGGTTTTTAGGTCTGTCTGAATCTGAAATGAAAAGAAGACCCCGCAGAAACGGGGTACTTGCGTCCGTCTTGAATTATCAGTATTTTTACCGTATCGCACAAAAAAACAACCGAGGGAGGTCTGCTAAGAATAATGAGAAAGAAATACCTGCTCGCACCGGGTCCAACGCCCGTGCCCGATTCCACGCTTCTTGCCATGGCCGCGCCTGTGATTCACCACAGAACCCCGCAGTTCTCCGCCATATTCAGAGAGGCGGCCGAACTCTTGAAATATGTTTTTCAGACGGAAGAGGACGTCCTCATACTCTCATCATCAGGCACAGGGGCCATGGAAGGCTCTATAACCAACCTCTTTTCGCCGGGAGACGAGGTTATCGTGGTAAACGGCGGGAAGTTCGGCGAGAGGTGGGGTCAGATATCCGAGGCCTACGGCCTCAAGGTCCACTGGATAAAGGTCGAATGGGGTAAGGCCGTGGAAGTGGCTGAGGTCGAAGGACTCCTCGACGCCAACCCCGGCGTAAAGGGGGTGCTTCTGCAGGCGAGCGAGACATCGACTACGGTGGCCCACCCTGTGCGCGAGATCGCGGCACTTACAAGGGACAGGGATTGCCTTATTGTCGTTGACGGCATAACGGCGGTAGGTGTCTTTGACGTGCCCATGGACGAATGGGGCATAGATGTCCTCGTCTCGGGCTCGCAGAAGGCCTTGATGCTTCCCCCGGGGCTTGCCTTCGCCGCCCTTAGCAAAAAGGCATGGGTCTTTCAGGAAAAATCCAGTTGTCCGAGATATTATTTTGATTTCAAGAAGGAGCGCAAAAACCTCGGCAAGGACACGTCGGCCTTTACGCCGGCCGTTTCGCTTATAATAGGGCTCAGAGAGTCTCTGAGGCTCATTCATGACGAGGGCCTTGAAAATGTCTTCGCGAGACACGACCGCCTCGCAAGGGCGGCTCGCGCCGGGGCACAGGCCCTGGGCCTCGGTCTCCTCGCCCCTGAAAACCCCAGCAACGCCGCCACAGGCGTATTTGTGCCCGAAGGGGTCGACGGCGCGGCCTTCGTGAAATACATGAGAGACGACATGGGCGTGACAATGGCCGGTGGTCAGGACCACCTGAAGGGCAAGATTTTCAGGATCGCCCACCTCGGGTATACCGACACCTTTGACATTATAATAGCGCTCTCCGCCGTTGAGATGGCGCTTAAAAAGTTCGGCCATGACGTTCAATCAGGAAAAGGCGTCGGCGCCGCGGAAGAAATCCTTAGAGAGGGTTTTTGATAAGGTAGTTACAAGAACCGTCTCCTGGATGCATGGGCCGGTCAGTCAGGCGATAAAGGCTCAAAGAGGGTTTTTAATAAGGTTTTTAGTCGTTTCCGGCAAGATGGACGAAAAACCCCGGTCAACAGATTATAGAGGCTCAAAGAGGGTGTTTGATAAGGTTGTTGCACAATCGGATCAAAGAGGGTTTTTGAGGGCGGGTACGCGAAAATAAGATTTAGAGAGGATTATCTATAATGAAAATACTTATAAGCGACAACCTTTCCCACCGTGCGGTGGAGATATTCGAGTCAAGGCCCGGCCTTGAATGCGAGGTCTCAACGGGGCTTACACCCGAGGAGCTCAAGGAGAAGATAAAAGATTTTCACGCCCTCGTCGTAAGGAGCGCCACAAAGGTTACGCCTGAGATACTGGACGCGGCGGAAAACCTCAAGGTAATAGGCAGGGCCGGCACGGGAGTAGACAATATCGACGTTCCCGGGGCGACGAAAAAGGGCATCGTTGTTATGAACACTCCCGGGGGCAACACCGTTACCACCGCCGAGCACGCCGTCTCCATGATGCTCGCGTTGGCGAGAAAGATTCCCCAGGCCACGGCCTCCATGAAGAGCGGCAAATGGGAGAAGAAAAAATTTCAGGGCACCGAGGTTACGGGGAAGACACTGGGGATTCTCGGCGTCGGGAATATCGGTAGCGTGGTGGCCTCGAGGGCGCTGGGGCTCAAGATGAACGTCATCGCCTTTGACCCCTTTATATCCCAGGAGGCGGCCGACAAGATGGGCATCGCCCTTGTATCCATGGACGAGCTCTTCGAGAGGAGCGACTTTATCTCCATCCACGTACCCCTTACAAAAGAGACGAGGAACGTGGTCAACAAAGACGCCTTCAAGAAGATGAAAAAAGGGGTGAGGATAATAAACTGCGCCAGGGGCGGCATTGTAAACGAGGCCGACCTCGCCGAGGCCATAAACAAGAAAATAGTGGCCGGT
The DNA here is from genome assembly GCA_036986055.1 of Thermodesulfobacteriota bacterium. GTDB lineage: Bacteria > Desulfobacterota > GWC2-55-46 > GWC2-55-46 > JADFVP01 > BTQV01. Next base: position 4,105 of record BTQV01000028.1, on the reverse strand, counting down.
GCGGCGCTCGACGTCTTTGACAAGGAACCGCCCGGCGAGGACAACCCGTTGCTCGCTCTCGACGAGGCGATACTTACCCCCCATCTCGGCGCGTCCACCTCCGAGGCGCAGGAGAACGTGGCCGTGGCCGTGGCTGAGCAGATCTCCGACTACCTCTTAAGCGGCACCATAAGGAACGCCGTTAACGTGCCTTCTGTTCCCGCCGAACTTTTGTCTTCCCTTGGGCCATACATTACCCTCGGGGAGAAGATAGGGAGTTTTCAGGGCCAGATTCTCGCCGGCGGCATAGAGGAGATTACTGTGGAGTACAGCGGGGAAGTCGTGGACCTCGACGTAACCCCCATAACCATAGCCTGCATCAAGGGGCTACTCGACCAGGTCCTCGACATGTACGTAAACTTCGTAAACGCCCCCTTCGTTGCCAAGGAAAGGGGCATCAAGGTAATAGAGACAAAGAGTTCGAGGAGCATTGATTTCGCCAGTTCCGTAACCATAAAGGTGAAGACAAGGGAAGAGGAGAACCTCGTAGAGGGGGCGCTCTTCGGAAAACGTGAGCCTCGTATAGTAAGGATAAACAAGTTTTTCCTCGACGCCGTACCCGATGGTTTCCTCCTCCTCCTCCATAATGAGGACAAACCCGGCGTCATAGGAAAAGTGGGCACGCTCTTGGCCGAGAACAAGATAAATATAGCGAGGCTCCATCTCGGCAGGGAGTCCGTGGGCAGAGAGGCCGTGAGCGTGTGGAACGTTGACACCCCGCTCGCAAAGGGCCTTATGGACAAGATATTAAAACTCCCTTCCATAATATCGGCGAGGCTTATAAGTCTTTAAGAAGGGGCCGCAGGTGTTTACAAAAAACCATGAGGAAGATTAGGTCATACCATGAAGGCCCCATCACCCATATCACTGCCACAGGGCGTAAGAGATATACTCCCCGACGAGGCCAGAAGGATCGAGTCCGCGGCCGAGGGCATACTCGCGGTCTTCCGTCGTAGAGGTTTTAAAAAGATTATAACGCCGCTCCTCGAATATGTTGACGTCCTTTCTCTCGGCATGGGCGCGAACTTGAAGGACAGGGTCTTGAAGTTCATAGACCCTTTTACGGGCAGAGTCGTCGCCATAAGGCCCGACATCACGTCACAGATAGCGAGGGTCGTGGCCACGAGGATGAGGGACTATGACCTGCCGCTTAAACTCTGTTATAATGAGAACGTCATAAGGTACGTCGGGCCGAGCCGCGGAAAGAGCCGCGAGGTCCTCCAGATCGGGGCCGAGTATATATCGAGTGAGGGTTCCGCCGAGGCCGACGCCGAGATGATCTCCATGGCCATAGAGTCGCTCATCGAAGCCGGGGTCAGGGACTTTAAAATAGACATCGGCGACGTGGAGTTCCTGAAGACCGTGCTCGCGGGCCTCGATATCGAGGAAGCTGTAAGAAAAGATATCAGGGACGCCATCGCCTTAAAGGATTTTTCCGGTCTCGAGGAGGTCCTTGATTCCGAGGGCGGGTCTTTGAGCCCGGGAGAAAAGAAGATGCTCCTCAACCTGACGACCCTCTACGGGGAAAAAGAGGTCTTCAAGGAGGCGGCCGCCTTCGCTAAAGAGGGTAGGACCAAGGAAGTGCTTGAAAACCTTCAGGGCGTCTTTGAGATATTAACGCAAAAAGGTTTCGGTGACTACGTGACCGTCGACCTCGGCGAGGTGCGGGGGTTTGATTATTACACGGGCATCATATTCGAGGGTTTTGCCACGGGCTTCGGCAAACCCCTTCTGAGCGGCGGGAGATACGACGACCTCCTTGAGAGGTACGGCTTCAGGCGCGCCGCCACGGGCTTTGCCTTTGATATGGAAAATATAGTCGGGGCGCTCGAGAGGAACGGTTGACATCGCGCTTCTTACGCGGACGTGGATTTTAAAATAATCCCGCAATCGCAGGGAAAGGTCTGGTATGGCAAAGAATATCGTTATCGTAGGGGCGCAGTGGGGCGACGAGGGCAAGGGTAAGATAGTGGACATACTCGGCGAGGACGCCGATGTAATAGTGCGCTTCCAGGGCGGGAACAACGCCGGCCATACCGTCATAGTGGGCGACGAAAAGTTCGTCTTCCACCTCATACCTTCGGGCATACTCCATCAGGGAAAGACCTGCGTTATCGGCGACGGCGTCGTCGTAGACCCCGAGGTCCTCGTATCGGAGATAGAGATTTTAAAAAAGAAAAAACTCTTCCACCCGGACAAGTTCCTCATAAGCAAGGACGCCCACCTCATAATGCCCTACCACAAGACGCTGGATGCTGCGAGGGAGAGGCTCCGCGGTGATTTAAAGATAGGCACCACGCAAAGGGGCATAGGCCCGGCCTACGAGGACAAGGTATCGAGGTGCGGGATCAGGTGCGGGGACCTCTTGAGCGAAGAGGTCTTTAGAAACAAATTAAAGGAAAACCTCCTCGTAAAGAACCATTACATACAGAACATACTCCATGAAGAGCCATACGAGATATACGAGATATACCACAGGTACATGGCCCTTGCCTCGAAGATAGCCCGTCATATCACAGACACATCGATATTCCTCGATAACGCTATAAAGAAGAAAAAGAAGATACTCTTTGAGGGCGCTCAGGGCACGCTCCTCGACGTTGACCACGGCACCTACCCCTATGTGACGTCGAGCAACACCGTTGCCGGCGAGGCTGCTACGGGTAGCGGCATAGGCCCCACCAAGATCGATCTCGCCCTGGGCATAACAAAGGCCTACGCAACAAGGGTGGGCGAGGGGCCCTTCCCAACGGAGCTGGCCGGGAAAGACGCCGAGAGGCTCCGGGAAAAGGGCGAAGAGTACGGGGCCACCACAGGCAGGCCCCGCAGATGCGGCTGGCTCGACGCCGTTGCCCTTAAGTACGCGGTGAGGGTGAACGGTCTTGACGGTCTTGTCATTACAAAGCTCGATGTCCTCGACGGTCTGAAGAAGATAAAGATATGCACGGGCTACAGGCTCGGCAGAAAGATCCTCGAGGATTTTCCAACCGACGTGGCGACGCTCAAAAGATGCAAACCCCTCTACGAGGTAATGGACGGTTGGATGACGTCCACGCAGGATGTAAAGACCATAAGAAAACTCCCTGAAAAGGCCCGCATCTATTTAAAGAGGATTGAGGCGCTTACGGGGCTTAAGTCCTACATGGTATCTGTGGGGGCGAAGCGCGGGGACGCGATAATGATAAAAAACCCCTTCAAGTAACGCCTGCCATATTTCCGGAAATGGAGGCTCGCCGATGAACCTTGCCAATCCCTCCACCAACACTACTGACGATGAAATAAAAAAAATCCTTTCCACATGCAAGACCGTGGCCGTTGTGGGTCTTTCGGCGAGACCTGAGAGGGCGAGTTTCGCCATAGCGTCTTTCTTAAAGGTGAAGGGTTTTAGGGTCGTCCCGGTGAACCCGGGCCTCGATGCAGTGCTTGGTGAAAAGTGCTACCCTGCTTTAAGCGCCATACCTTTTCCAGTCGATATAGTGGACGTATTCAGGAAGAGCGAGGCTGTGCCTGAGATAGCGGCCGAGGCCGTTAAAATCGGCGCGAAGGTACTGTGGCTTCAGTTGGGGGTGATAAATATTGAGGCGGTGGAGAAATACGGGGACGATATTACGATAATCATGGACAGGTGCATTAAGGTTGAATACAGCCGTCTCTTTGGAGCTGGTGGTGTGTAATCTTATTCCCGAAAAAATTCTTTTGAAAAAGAAAAGCCAATGCCGGCCTGTAACAAAAAAACCCCCTTTTTAAAGGGGGTTTTTTTGTGTTGCGTGTAAAAAATCTCAAGAAGGACGGGGGTGTAAATGCGGTTCCCGGTGCGCCTTTATTTCGTACTACCCTCGAGCGCCCTTATCCTCTCCTTTGCCTTGGAGTACCACTTGCTCTTGGGGTCCACCCTCTTTAAGAACTCTTTCCAGTTTTCGAGCGCCTCTTTCTTCTCTCCTTTTTTTTCAAGGGCGAGGGCGAGGCCGTAGTAACCGTTGGCAAGGTCCTTGTTCGTCTCAATGGCCTTTCTCTGGCTCTCGATGGCGTTATCAATGTCACCCTTGTCGAGATAGGCGAAACCGAG
>BTQV01000027.1:0-12050 GCA_036986055.1 Thermodesulfobacteriota bacterium | reverse complement strand
AAATTTCTGAGCCGCGAAAAGTCCGCGCCCATTCCCCGGTTTCTTTGAAGGCGGGCCCTTTGACGGGCTACCGGGAATGGAGAGCCCGCCAGTTGGGGTCAAGGGATTTTATGTAATCCACGATTTCGGCGGCAAAGGCCGAAGAGGTGTGTATCTCGTCGTAGTCTATATGCGTACGGTAGTGTTGCATCCTCAGCACGTCCCCGTCGGAGTAGTCCGGCAAGAGACCTGAGAAGAAAAAACCGAGGTCTTCGACGCAGGCCGTCGCCTCGGGCGTAAAAGGGTTTTTGAGCGAGAGGTCGAGAAAGATTGTTTTAATCCCCTTTTTTTCCAGTTCAACGAGCTTTGTTTTTATTCTTTTCGTCAAGTCCTGGCCCGCTTCCTTGACGTCTATTACGGCGGACTTATGGTGGGGCTTGACTGAGAGATGAATAGTCGATTCCAGGGGTATGTTTTCAGAGGATATGAAGTAGGGGTTTTCAAAGGACCTCTTCACCCCCAGCCCCGAGTAGATCTTTTCGAGCACGGCCCTGTGGCGGGGGGGCAAAAAGACGGCGTACCCTTCGGGCTCTTTCAGGTATTTGAAGAATGTTATGATATTGCCGGCCCCCTTGAGCCCCCTCTCCACCATGATTTTCATGGCCCCCGGCGGGACCCATCCGAGTTGGACGGCCGTTTCATGGAAGCCGAACCTCAGGTTGGTCCTCTGGCTGAGGGCGTGTATGGCAAAGGCGTTGCCGTAGAGGGCGGTGAGGGTCTGTTTTTTTGCCTCCTTTACCAGGAAATCGAGCATCCTTTTCATCAGGCCCCTCCCCCTGTATTCGGGTACGACTACCGCCACGCCTATCTCGGCGACCTTCCTGTTGGGCCTGGGAAGGAGCGCGAAGTGGCCGACCACTTTCCCCTCCTCCGTTACGGTAACCGACGATATCATCTCGCCCCTGTCGTGCATGGACTCTATCCTCTCGGGGAAATAGAGGTCCTCCTTCAGGTATGTGTACCTGTAGGCCCTGTATATGCACCTTGAGACCTGTTCCGCCTCCTGGGGCTTCATGAGGCGTATGGAGAGTGTTTCTTCCTTTGGGGGGATATTACAGATGCCGTAGGGCTTGAGTTCTTCTTCGGTGAATATCTCCTCTACGTGCCTGCCCTTCAGGTACTTGAAGAGCTGAAGTTCCTTGCCCTCCTTGCCCATGTTGACGTAAAGGACTTCGTCCATATTCTCTTCAATGGCCCGGAACCTCTCGTCACCCGATTTGTCATTTCCCGGGCCTGTTGAGAAGGGGAGCCCCATATCGCCGAGGGTAATCTTCAACCCTTCTTTCTGTATATCGAAGGTTATTTCAAATGACTCGTCCTCGTAGGGGTTGAAGGCGTGCGTCACCACGTTCATGCAGGCCTCTTTAAGGGCTGTTGTAATCTCGGCGGTCTCTTTTTCGGAAAAGCCCGCCCTTAAAGAGATTTCCCTGCAATAGGATGATATGCCGCTCAGGTACCCGGGGTCGTTGGGTACGGTAAGTTTTGAGACTCTCTTTATCATGGCCGAAAATGTTTTTTTCCGGGGATATTGTCTTATAATAGCACAGGGACGTCTTTATTTTAAGGGAAAGATGGTTCTTTGGGAGGGGGATGGGGGAGGGGGTGGGCCAAGAGTGGCTGAGTGGTATGTCGGGCCTTGCCTGGCGACGGTGTCTACGGGTCTTTGAAAGGAGAATAGGGTTTATGCCCGGTCTCTGTACTCGTCCACCAGGGCCTGGTCAACGCTCGTAAACTTTATGCCCATCCCGCTTTTAGTATGCTGGATAAGGTGTGTGGGCGCCTTCTTGGCCCAGACCACCACCCCTTCGGCCTTGTAGCTTTTGTGGCCCGTTTCAATAACCAGATAGAGCTTTGTGCCGGGCCTGAAGACCTTGTTCGTCTTTATGTATACGCCGGTGTCCGAAAGGTCGGTGATAAAAGAGACATGCTCCGGCGGGTTTGTGGGACCGTAGCGTATGTTATGTCTGAAGGCGAGCCGTTTGCTTATTCTTCTCTTGGGCACATCGTGCTCCTTGTTTTTAAAATAAAAGAGGGGCCAAAATTATTAAGTATATCCCCTGCGAAGTCAATAATTTTTATTATAAAAGAACGGTTCCTCCTCTTATTTCAATGCAACCCCGCCTGCTCTTTGGACGGCAAAAACGCCTATGTGCCGTAACCGCTCACTGCGTGCGGATTTGTCCTCAATGTCCAAGTGGTTGAATTTACTTCATAAATCAGTCCTTTTCTTCCTCCAGGTTTGATTTGACAGTCAAAACCGCACATGGGTCTTTCCCCCGCCATTGTACTTGTAGCTTAGAAAACCCTTTAATTCCAACAAGATAGCGCCTTCGGTGATTATGGCACGCATTATGCTCTTTAAGGGGGTGTGAAAAAAACTTTTGAAACAAATTTTACGGGGAGGTTCTGAAAATGAAGGCCATAATGATGAAAATAATATTCGTAGTTACGGCCCTTGCGCTCGCGTACCCTTACATGACCGAGGCGAGGGGAGAGAGTTTAAGGGAAAGTCTCATAAACAAGGATGTAATCAAGGCCCTTTATGCCGTCGACGAGACACATTCTTTTGTTGTGGGCAAACCCGTTGTTAGCGCGGGTAATAACTACAGGGTCGTAAAATGGTATTCCAGCGGAGAGGGGTCCGCTAAAAGGGCCTATCTTATCGAACATTCCCCCGAACCCCTTATATACAAAAACCCGGTGGTCCCCGCCTTTACCAGGGTGGCCGGCATCTCCGACGGACCCATCAAACTTAAAGACGAGAACTTCGACAGGAGCGCGAAAGGCTACACTGGTATCGACGCCTTCCAGCTCGCATACGCCGCATGCAGTAAAAAGGGCGGGACCCTTACCTTTGTAATCCCCAAGAGGTACGGGAAGTTCAAGAGGCTCACCTCCGTTGACGCCATAGAGGCCTTTGACCACATCCTTTTAAAGGGTAAGGCCGGCGCATGGTACATAGCCTGCGAGGGCGAATCGAGGTTCCGCATACTTAAGAACTACAGTTTCCTTACCGGCAACTTCGAAGTGGCCGAGGTAAGAAACGGCATAGGGCTCAATGGCGTCAACTACGCGAAGGATGAGGCAAAGGAAAAGATAAGGATAGCGAGTCTCGATAGAAAACCCCTTGACGAAGCGGCCTTCCTCGAAGTGACGGCCCGTGAAATCGCCTTTCTGAAGATGGGTTTTGTAAAACCCAACGGCAATGAAAAATATTACGGCACATATAAAAGCACCGCCGGCCCCCTGGGATGCGATTCCGTGAGCATCAAGCGGAGTGCGAACGAGCTGGACGGAAGGCTCATCTCCAGGGTCTATGACTACAGCGTATGCCGGGGCGAGGTAGCCATGGTCGGAGAGCGCGATATAGACGAGGGCCCGGCGGCGACAAAGAGCGTTTACGCTAGCAGCGGTGAGGTAACAATGGTCCTCAGATAGAAGACGGCCCTCCCCGTCTAAGAGGCTCACCCTGTAAAACCCGGGCCGCGGCTATAGCCGCGGCCCCTTTTTGTCTCCCTCGCCCCGCCCCCCGTTGCTATTTTTAAAATCAAGGGTATAATTTAACCTATAAATTGTTTGCCGGAAAAGACGGCGTTTTCCGCGGCCGCAGACGGGCCGGTGATAATGAAAGGAGTACGGCGATGAAGGTAATGACCAGGGTAATGGCTCTTCTTATTATACTTTCCGTGGCCTTTGTTTTTTCCACCCCGGCGCTGGCCGCCATGGACCATGGTATGAAGAAGTGCGGTGCCGCCATGGACGGCTCCGGGGGCAAGCACTCAGGCGGGCTTGGCTGGAAAGCAACCCTTACGGACAGTCAGAAAGGGAAGATAGATATGCTTCACCTCGGCCTTTCAAGGGAAATGAGTACTTTAAAGGCTGAACTTATGCTCAGGCTGGCGGAATTAAACGGTCTTGTCACCGAGGAAACCCCCGATACAGGGGCGGTGAATAAAAAGATAAAGGAGGTTGCGGCCCTGAAGGAGAGGATGATGAAGGCGAAATACTCCCATATCATGGATATGCGCAAGGTCCTTACCCCGGCCCAGCGCGTCTCCTTTGATCTCGGCCTTGTCTCCGGAGCGGCGCACGGCGGCGGCCGGAAGGGCGGCCCTCACGGCCAGGGGAAAATGATGCACTGAATAAAAAATTATATTGATTCCAAAAGGGGCCCCTCTTTCAAAGAGGGGCCCCTTTTGGTTGTCCACTCAGGCGCAATTATTGTTAAATGCCTTGATTTAAAAGGGATATTGTATTATAAAGACACGATACCCGTTGAACCTGACCCCGAGACGGCAGGGATTGGAGAAGACTCGCGCCCGCATCTCGTTTGAGCCGGGGGTATAAAATTTTCCTCCACTAAAAAAAGAGCCGTTATAGTGACCCGCCTCCTTTTAATTTCTATCATAGCCTTAATCGTCTCTATTACATTTGCAATCTTTTTATTCGCCGTTCTGCGGAGATACTTCCGCAAAAAGGCCTTTAGCCGCCTCGACAAAAGCCGGGAGAGGTACGGCCCCCTCGTGGACTCGGTCATTGAAGACCCAGCCACTCGGTCCATCGAGGAGCTTAGGGCCGAGGACGGTTCCCCGGACTGGACGGCCGTTGAAGAGGCGCTCCTCAAGGCCATGGAAAAGGCCCGGGCGCAAAGGTATGAAAAGATATACGGGCTTTTCGAGGCTCTCGGTTATGTGGACGGTTATATAGAAAGGCTTAAAAACGGAAAGGACTGGGAACGGGCCGTGGCCGCTGAAAGGCTCGGCGCCATAAGGTGCGGTAGGGCCGTACCCCATCTCATAGAGGCCCTCAAAGACAGTTTCAGGGACGTGCATAATATGGCTGTTTACGCCCTGGGGCTCATAGGGGATGATAGTGCGCTGCCCGCTATAGTCGAGAGTTTCAAGCACGGCATAGACGACTTTGAGGATGTCTCTTTAAGGATAGTCAAATCGGCGCTGTTAAGTTTCGGTGAGAGGTCCATAAAGGTCCTCCGCCCGGAACTCAAGAACCCCAGGTGGAGGGTAAGGGCCGCTGTGGTGGATGTCCTCGGGGAGTTAAAAGACTTGGCCGTTGTTGAAGACCTTATGCTCGCCCTCAAGGACCCGGAGCCCGATATCAGGGCCAAGGCCGCCAAGGGGCTCGGTACGCTCGCCCACCCGGCGGCGGTAAAGGATATTTCGGCCCTTGTAGATGACCCTTACTGGGTTGTAAGACTCCACAGCGTAAGGGCGCTGGGTCTTATCGGCGCCCCTGAATCCGTTGACGTCATAAAACAAAAACTTCTCGATTCCAACTGGCAGGTAAGGCGCGCCGCGGCAGAGGCCCTGGGCCGGATGGAGGAGGACGCCCTGCCCGTCCTCGCCGATGTTCTCATGAACAACCACGACAGGTACGCAAGGGAGCAGGTCGTTGAGGAGCTCGAGCGTATCGGCATGGTAAAGCGTCTAATCGGGCGCCTCGTGGAAAAAAGGGACGAGGTCCGTGAAGACGCCGAGCAGACGCTTTGCGCTCTCATAATCAACGGGGCGCTCTCTCCCATTATAAACGCCATGGAGAGTGAAGGCCCTGAGATAAGGCGGCGGATAATCGAAGTGCTGAAAAGGGCCGGCGGCGAGAGGGCCGTCGATATTGTAAGGGACGCCCTTGAAAAAGACCCTGACCCGGCGGTAAAGCAAGAGGCGGCCACGGCCCTTGAAGCCCTTCAACCCAGATAATAGGGCTACCGCCTCACAACAAAGCGGTTAATATGAACAATATAATCCACTCAATCGTCAGCGGTTTTAATTACGGCGTCATCGTCTATTTCGTGGCGGCCAACGCCGTCTACCTCTTCCTCCTCTTTGTGGCCACGGTAGTCGTACTGAGACACTTGAAGAAGCTCAAGTACGGGAGATACCAGGAGACGATGCAACCCGCCCTCGCGCTGCCCGTAAGCGTCCTCATAGCCGCGTACAACGAGGAAGAGAATATCGTGGACACGGTAAAGGCCCTTTTAAGGCTCGACTACCCCTCCTACGAGGTCATAGTCATAAACGACGGTTCAACCGATTCCACGCTCAAAAAACTCATCGAGGACTTCGCCCTCGAGAGGATGGACCTCGTATACCGGCCCATTGTACATACCGCCCCGGTGGCCGGCTTCTATGTGAGTCCCGAGATACCCAACCTCACGGTGGTGGACAAGGCTCACGCGGGAAAGGCCGACTCCTTGAACGTGGGGATCAACGTCTCCCGTTCCCCCTATTTCTGCTCCGTTGACGGGGACTCCATCCTCGAGGAGAAGGCCATCATAAGGCTCATGAGGACGATAGTCGAGAACCCCGAGCAGGTAATAGCGAACGGCGGGATAGTAAGGATCCTGAACGGCTCCATCATGCGCGAAGGCAGGCTCGAAGAACTCAAACTCCCGTCGGACAGCCTCTCAAGGCTCCAGGTCGTGGAGTACATAAGGAGTTTTCTCTTCGGGAGGGCCGGCTGGAGCGCCATAAACTCACTTGTAATAATATCGGGCACTTTTTCCATGTTTCAGAAGAGGGCGGTCCTCGCCGTGGGCGGTTACAGCACTGATACGGTCACCGAGGACCTCGACCTCATCATAACCCTCCACGAACACATGATGGATTCAAAGGAGAGGTACAGGATACTCTTCGTGCCCGACCCCATCTGCTGGACCGAGGCGCCCCAGACACTGTCCATGCTCGCGAGACAGAGGCGCAGGTGGCACATGGGGCTCGCCGAGTCCCTTTACAGGCACCGGCGCATGCTCTTTAACCCGAAGTACGGCAGGATCGGGCTTATAGCACTGCCCTATCAACTCATAATCGAGCTCCTCGGACCTGTGATAGAGATAGGGGGCTACGTTGTGGTGACGACCAGCTTTTTTCTCGGGGCTGTGGACGAAAAGTTTTTCATGCTCTTTTTGACAATGGCCATACTCCTTGGCGTACTCCTGTCCACCGGGTCCATACTCCTTGAAGAGATGTCTTACAGGAGATACCCCCGGGGCAGGGATTTCCTTTTGCTACTCCTGTACGGCGTCCTGGAGAATTTCGGTTACAGGCAGATAAACAGTTTCTGGCGTACCCAGGCCGTCTTCAAGAAGATCTTCAGAAAGAAGAAGTGGGAGCATGTGAAGAAGAGCGGCTTTAAATGGGACGGCGAAAAACAAGAGAAAGGTCAGACCCATCCATGAAGGTTCTCCGGATATTGCTTCTTATATTGGCCGTGACCATGCTGGTAATTCCTGCGGAGACGGCGGACGCGGGCGTTTCGGTCCATGACGCGAGTGTCTTAAAAGAGCGGGGAGACTATAAGGGGGCCGAGAGGGCCTTCAGGGAAATCCTTTCGGCAGAGCCTGAAAATATGGAGGCCCTCAAGGGCCTCGCAAGCCTCCTTAAGTCAAGGGGGCGTTACGGGCAGGCAAAAGAGGCGCTTGAAAGTGGAGGCGGCCGTGGTCCTAGCCTGGAATAAAAACTACGGGGAATCGATAGAAATTTACAGGGAAGTCCTCGGCGAAGAGCCCGGGTTCAGGGAGGCCCGTTTGGGACTCGCCAGGACTCTTGGCTGGGCGGGCAGATACGACGAGGCGATAGAGGAGTATAAATCGCTCCTCGCCGCGAGGCCCGGCGACAGCGAGGCCGGCGTGGGCATGGCCAGGGTCCTCGCGTGGAAGAGGGATTACGACGCCTCAAAGGACGCTTACATGTCCGTCCTCAAAAAGGACCCCGGCAACAAAGAGGCCTTGCTCGGGCTCGCCACAACGCTCTGGTGGAAGGGCGACCTCGGTAGCGCCCTTGGCAAGGCGGGCGAGGTTATCGCCCTGGACCCTGAAAACGCCGGCGCAAGGGCGCTTGAAAAAAGGATAAGGCGCTCGAGGGGACCGTTGTTGTCTTTTTACTACACCGACTCAAGCGATTCAGACGGCAACGACCTGCGCATTTACAAGACCCATGCCTTTTTTGCCGCGGGCAGGGGTTTAAGGTTCGACCTCGACTACTCGGTCTTCAAGGCGGATAGGCTTGAAGACGAGGCAAGGGCCAATATCCTCACCGGCGGACTCTCTTACAGGTTGAATAAGTTGACGACCTTCAGGACGAGGCTCGCCTTCGTAAACACCGACGCCTCCTCAGACTCCACGTCTCACATGGCCGGCGGTATCTCCTTGAGGAGGGTCATAAACAAAAAACTTCGGGGGGGGCTCTCCTACAGCCACTCGCCGCTTCTGGACACGGCCCAGTTGATACGCAATAATATAAGGGTCGACGACTTTTCCGCCAGCCTCTACTACGACGCCGGGTTCGCCTCCTTTGCGGGCGTGGCCTCCTACGGGAGTTATTCCGACGGCAATTCAAGGAACGGTTTTTCTCTGGACATCCGCAGGGCCTCCCGTTATTTTGGTAAGAACCCGGTTCTCTTCGGGGGCTACAGGCTCAACTACAGGGCCTTTGAGAAAGACCTGAACACCGGATATTTCGACCCAGGTAATTTTATCTCGAATACGCTCTACCTTGAGGTGAAAGGCAACGCGTACAACGGACGGTTAGAATACAGGGCCGAGGCCGAGGCCGGTCTCCAGAATTATAATGCCAAGAGTGAATACCTTTCGAGGTTCTACCTTCAGGCGATTGCGCACCTTACGGATAACATCAACGTGGACCTGAGCTACAAGTTCAGCAGGTCCGCCATAGAGTCCACCTCGGGTTTCAGGTACGAGGAATACAAACTGGGCATAAACTATCTTTTTTAGGGATCTTACTTGACTACGGAAAAAAAGATCTGGCTTTTAAGTATTTTTTTTATAGCCCTTTTCGCGTACGGCCTGTACAGTGCTTTCAGGCCCTCGAGTTATCCCTTGAGGTTCGTGAGGGGGGATGTGAGGGCCATCAGCGAGAACGTGATTATAGGCCCCTATCCCTCGGAGGAGGAGTTCAGGAAACTCAAGTATAATTTGGGCATCGACATTGTTGTAAGCCTCATGGACCCCGACTCCGCCATAGAGGGCGGGTTCGTCAGGAAAGAGAAGGTGCTGGCTGAAAAGTACGGCATGCCCTTCAAGAACTTCCCCATGGATTTTTTAAACCTCTCCGGACAGGAGAACAAGAGGCAGGCGGAGCGGGCCGTCGCCTATATACTCTCGGTGGGAGACAAGAAACTCTATGTCCACTGTTACCTCGGACGCCACAGGATAAAGATATTTGAAGAGGAGTTTAAGAAGACTCTGCCAGTAGGGAAAAAGGCGGAAGGCGATATTGGGGGATTTGAAAAAAATTGATGAAATAGAGGACTTTTTAGGGTATAAAATTAACTGTCCCTCGTACGGCCCTCGCCGGCGAGTGCCGGGGCTGGCCATGTACCTGCAGGAAGAATTTTTTAGATGAACCCATCCGGAAAAACCGACCGTTATTGTAATAACCCTTACATCTTTAGTTTTTGTCTGCATAGTATAATTCTCATATACGGCTAAAGAACTGATGCGCCCATGCGCGCAGTGATTTTTCAGACCCACTAAAACTTGTATCCTCGCCGCGGTATGGGGTATATGGATAAGCGGGAACTTCCGGCCCCGCACTTTTAAAGAGGTAAAGGCATGTGATGCGGTTTTTTGTAGAAATAGGCAGGTATACCATATCCGCCCTGAGAGAGACGGGGCGCATGGTGATATTCCTCTTCCAGTTCATGGTCTACGTCTTTCAGCCCCCCTTGAGGCCGTACCATGTCATCAAGGAGATGTATATAATTGGGGTCAAGTCCCTCTTCGTCATAGTCCTCATAGCGGCGTTTGCCGGCATGGTCCTGTCGCTTCAGGGTTATTACGCTTTACAGGGTTTCGGCTCCGAGTCCTACCTCGGCGCAACCGTCTCCATGACCCTCATAAGGGAGCTCGGCCCTGTGCTCGGAGCCGTAATGGTGGCCGCGAGGGCGGGTTCGGCCATGGCTGCGGAGTTAGGCATCATGCAGATCTCAGAGCAGATAGACGCCCTCGACGTTATGACTCTGAACCCTTTCAAATTTCTTGTTATCCCCAAGATACTCGCCGCTATTCTTGTCGTGCCGCTCCTTGTGAGCATCTTCGACGTCGTCGGCATCTTCAGCGGCTATCTTATAGGGGTAAATCTCCTGGGGGTAAGTTCCGGCAGTTATATGCACGAGGTGGCCTCGGGGGTGGTATTCAAGGACGTCTTCGGCGGGATAATAAAATCGCTCGTATTCGGCCTCATACTCGCATGGATAAGTTGCTACAAGGGTTATTTTTGCGAGCGCGGGGCAAAGGGCGTGGGCAAGGCCACGACCGAGGCGGTGGTGCTCTCCTCGGTCCTGATATTCGTGTTGGACTATTTCCTTACCTCCATACTCCTTTAAGGGGGGTTTTTCCGGACCACCCGCCCCCCCCCGGACCCAATGGAGAAGAGGCGGGTAAAAAGATTAAAAGCGTCGCGCCGGTGGCTTTAATTAGCGACACAGGGGCCTCCGGCAGGGAGCAGACAAGATGATCAAGGTAGTAAATCTTAAAAAAACCTTTAACGGCCAGGAGGTGCTTCGAGGCGTCAACCTCGATATACCCAAGGGCGAGATAACCACCATAATAGGAAGAAGCGGCGGCGGGAAGAGCGTACTGCTCAAGCACCTCGTGGGCTTGCTGAAGCCTGACAGCGGGGAGATTTACGTGGACGGCGTGGATATCACGAAACTGAACCGTAAGGCCCTCGATAAGGTAAAGAGGAAGTTTGGCATGGTCTTCCAGGGGGCGGCGCTCTTTGACTCCTTTACCGTTCTCGACAACCTGGCCTTCCCGCTCCGTGAGCTCACAGACCTCGATGAAGTGGAAATAATAAAGATGGTCACGAGCATCCTTGACAAGATAGGCATGGCCGGCATGGGCAACAAGTACCCCGACGAGATAAGCGGGGGCATGAAAAAAAGGGTGGGGCTTGCCAGAGTTATTATCATGAGCCCCGAGTATATCTTCTTCGACGAACCCACCACGGGACTGGACCCCATAGTGGAAAAGTCGATTCATCAGTTGATGATGCAGTGCAGGGAGATGGTCAAGTGCACGGACGTGGTCGTAAGCCATAACGTAAGGGAGATTTTGAAGATATCGGACCATGTGGCGCTCCTCCATGAGGGCAGGATAATCGAAGTGTCGTCACCCGAGGAGATGTTAAGGTCTGAAAAACCCGAGGTGCAGGAATTCTTCAAGACCAGCATCGAGGGCTCCAGGCAGCTCTACCGGCTGAGGGGATGGATATAACCGGGTCTTTTCAATAGCCCGGCTTGAGGGTTTACATTAAAAAAATATCTGACATATATGGGGGTTGGTAATGAAAAAACACACGATCGAACTCTTGGTGGGAATCTTTGTTGTCGTGGGGTCCATAGCCATGGCATACCTCGCCATAAGCCTCGGCAATGTGGGGATCTTCGCAAAACGGGGCTATACCGTTTACGCGGTCTTTGACACCACCTCCGGACTCCAGCACGGCGCCAACGTGGATATAGCGGGTGTGGAGATAGGCAGGGTCGAGGGGATAAAGCTCAAGGATTACGCGTCGCGCGTTGAGATGAGTATAAAGCCGGAGGTCAAGATCCCCGACGACTCCATATTCTCAATAAGGACAACGGGCCTCATAGGGGAAAAATTCGTAAAGGTCGTGCCCGGCGGCTCAGAGGAGTGGTTGAAGGACGGGGCCACGGTCTATGACACGGAATCCTCGGTAAGCATAGAGGAACTAATAAGCAAGTATATTTACAGCCTTAAATAGGAGGAGTGGATATGAAACCTCGGAGCCCCTATCTTCAAGGGAGTCGCAGCCGGGACATGGACGGAAAAATTGATATTCGCATGTTAACCGCCCCGGCTCTCCTCAAAGGGTGTCTTCTTGTTTTGTTTCTTCTCGCGGCCTTTATCCCCTTTAACGCAGTGGCCGATGGGACCTTTACCCTCCTTGAGAACGGTAACGGTTATGAGGATACCGGGGGTCCGGCGCCACAGGGGGTTGCAGGTATCGCTG
>BTQV01000026.1:0-12672 GCA_036986055.1 Thermodesulfobacteriota bacterium | reverse complement strand
GGACTCATGCCTCTCAGAGGCCTGGGCGAGCTCGACCTTTATCCCGGTTACGGCCTGCGAGAGGCCATCCTTTTTCGCCCTTATGGAGGACAATTCGGCCTCAAGCCTCTTAAGGGCGAAATCCTTGCCAGAGACCGTCTCTTCGAGCTCGTCTCTCTCGCGGGAGAGTTCCGCCTTTCTGGCGGAGATTTCCGTAAGGGCGCTCTCTGTCTCGCTCAACTCGGCCACAAGCGCTTTTTCCGAATCCCTGAGCCCGTCGAGTTCGCCCTCGTATCTTTTTATCTCACCCTCGAGGTTCACGGCCTCTATTTCCATGGAATAAAAACTCTCTCTCCTGGCTTCGAGCTCGGCCTTGGTCTTTTCTATATCGTTGTCAAGACCGTTCAATTCACTTTCGAGGGCGTATATGCGTGTCTCAAAACCGGAGAGTATCTTTCTTATGTCTTTTATCTCTTTTCTTCTCTCCAGTATCCCGCCGCCCTCGGACCCGGTAAGGGGACCGCCGGAGATAATGCCCTCGGCGCTTATGAGGTCGCCTTCAACTGTCACAAGGGTCTTGTACATGCCGTTCCTGCTCCATATCTCCACGGCCGCACCAAGGTCCTCGACAACGATGGTGTCGCTCAAAAAGGCGTTTACGATCTCGGCGTAACCCTGCCTGACATTTACCTCGTTCTTCAATTCCCTGGAGCCCGGACGAAGCCCGTGGCCCGTCTCCATGGCCACTGGCCTGGGAAGAGGCCTCAAGTCCTTGAAGGGGACAAAACTGCCCCTGCCGCCGGAGTTGTTCTTAAGGTACCTGACAGCGTCGATCCCCTCGGCCTGGCCGTCAACCACCACGTACTGGAGCCTTTCGCCCATTACCGCCTCAACGGCCTTTTCATACCCCGGGTTCGTCTCTATTACATCGGCGAGAATTCCGCGCACGCCCGGGAGGTTTCCCCTGAGCATGACGTCCCTGGCGCCGCCCTGTATGTTCTCGAAATTGCTTTCCATCTCCTCGAGGGTCTTGAGCCTCGCGCTGCGGCTGGCGTGCCCTTCCTTAACCCCCTTCAGCTCACCGTCGAGAACGGCCCTCTTTTTTTCCATGGCAGAGAGCCTTTCCTGCACCGAGGCAAGCTCGGCGCTTGAAAATTCCTTCTTTCTCCTCGACTCGCCGATGCTCTCTTTCAAGGACCTGAGCGGGGTCTCCCTGCTCTCTATGGACCTCCTGACCTCCACCATCGCCGAGCGCGCCTTCTCTTGTATGATCCTCAAACGCTCTTCGTCCTTGAGGCACGTCTCCATGGAGTGTTTTATATCGGAGAGCCTCGCCACCTCCGTCATTGCCTCAGACCTTGAAAGGGCCTCCTCGCCAACCTTTTCCTGAATATTCTGGAGCACCCCGACGAGTTCGGCTGAAAGGGCTTCGAACCTCGCCGTCCGGTCTTCTATCAAGAGGGCCGTCTCCTCAAGCGCCTTCTTTATGTCCTCTATCTCGGCCGAGGCTGCGCTCTTCTTCTCACGGAGTTCGTCCAATTCCCCTGACACCCTCTTTTCGTTCCTCGATAGCTCGTCCACGCGCATGCGGGCGACCTCGATCTTCCTCTCTTCGCCCTGCACGTCCCTTTCAAGGGTAAAGACCTTCTCCTTTATGCTGTTATACGCTGACTCGAGTTTCAGGTGCTCGTTTCTAAACTCCTCGGCGCGTATCTCCTTTGAACTTATCCTCGAAGAGAGTTCTATCTCCGAGTCCTTTATGACCTCGAACCTTTTAATCGACGCCTTTAAATTCTTTTCAAGTCCCCTGAATTCAACGGACGCGAGGCCGATATCAATATCCTTTAAAACTTCTCTTAAGGCCTTGTACCTCTCGGCCTTTTTCGCCTGACGGTTAAGCGAATTAAGCTGCCGCTTAACTTCGCTTATGATGTCGTTTACCCTTGTGAGGTTTTCTCTCGTGGACTCAAGCCTCCTTAGGGCCGTGTCCTTTTTGTATTTGAACTTGTTTATGCCCGCCGCCTCTTCGAAGAGCACCCTTCTCTCAACGGGCTTGGCGTTTATGAGCCAGCCCACCTGACCCTGCTCCACTATGGAATAGGCGCTCTTGCCGATACCGGTATCGGTAAAGAGGTCCACTATGTCGCGGAGCCTGCACCTCACCTTGTTGACGGAGTATTCGCTCTCACCGGACCTGTAAAGACGCCTCGCCACCTCTATCTCCGTGTAATCGGCGAAACGCTCCGGAGCGAGCCCCCTGTCGTTGGAAAATGTAAGCACGACTTCGGCCATGCCAAGGGGTTTGCGCGTCTCGCTTCCGTTGAATATCACGTCCTCCATATGAGAGCCCCTCAAGTGCCTCGGGTTCTGCTCGCCCGTCACCCACCTTATGGCGTCAACGATGTTGCTCTTGCCGCAGCCGTTTGGACCTATAACAGCGGAAGGCGCTTCCGGAAAATCAAGCGTCACCTTATCCACGAATGATTTGAACCCGTGAATGGAAAGCCTTTTTATTCTCATTTTTAAACCTCTTGCGGGGGGGGCGGTTGAATTGAACTTATTTTCGCAGATAGTAGCAGAGTTTTATTTCTTTGTAAAGGGAAAAAATACCACGGAATGTGTTAATTTTGCAGAAAAAACACTACATATTGGGTTTTGGCGGTTAAAGGGTTTTGCCTTTTTTCCCCGGTCAACGCATGCGAGGAGATGTTAACATCCCTTGCCCGAAGCCTGAAAAAACCCCGGGGCCGACCCCGGGGGCCGGGATTTTACCGCCAAAGGATTTTTACCGGCGAGGGCCGTGTAATTGAACCTCGTTGCCGCCTATTTCTTCGGCCTTCTGGGGGTTGATTTCTTCTTTCCAGGATGTCTGAAGGCGGCCTGCGCCGCGGAGAGCCGAGCTATGGGTACCCTGAAAGGAGAGCATGAGACATAATCAAAACCGTTCAAGTGGCAGAATTCCACCGAGGCGGGGTCTCCGCCGTGTTCGCCGCATATCCCTATCTTGAGCCCCGGCCTGCTCTTCCTGCCCTTTTCTATTCCCATCTTTATAAGCAGCCCCACGCCTTCCTGGTCGAGGGACTGGAATGGGTCATCCTTGAGTATGCCGCCCTTCTTCTCATCCACATAGTCGGGCAGATACCTTCCGGCGTCGTCTCTCGACATACCGAGCGTCATCTGCGTAAGGTCGTTCGTCCCGAAGGAGAAAAACTCCGCCTCTGCGGCCACCTTGTCGGCGAGCAGCGCAGCTCTTGGCACCTCTATCATCGTGCCCACAAGATAAGTAACCTTCACCTTCTGCTCAGCCATTACAACGGAGGCCACTGCGCGCGTCCTGTCGGCGAGTATCTTGAATTCCTTCGCGTCTATAATCAAGGGGAGCATTATCTCGGGCAAGACCTTTATCTTTTTCTTTTTGCAATCACAGGCGGCTTCTATAATAGCCCTTACCTGCATGTCGAGTATCTCGGGATATACGATACAGAGCCTTGAGCCGCGAAGCCCCAGCATGGGGTTTGTCTCATGGAGCCTCTCTATGCTCCTTTTAACGTGATTAAACGGTATACCGAGACGTTTGGCAAGTTTTCTCTGCTCGCTCTCTATATGGGGCACGAACTCATGGAGCGGCGGGTCGAGGAGCCTGATGGTAACGGGTTTCCCTTTCATTGCCGTTAATATCTCCTCGAAATCCGTTCTCTGGATGGGCAACAGTATAGAGAGGGCCTCTTTCCTCTCTTCGACGTCGTCTGCGATTATCATCCTCTGGATGGCGAGCCTTCTCTCCTCGGTGTCGAAGAACATATGCTCGGTCCTGCAAAGGCCTATGCCTTCGGCGCCGAGCTTAATGGCATTTTCAGCGTCATAAGGGGTGTCCACGTTGGTCCTGACCTTGAGGGTGCGCATCTTGTCGGTCCACTTCATAAGCGTATCGTAAGCCCCTGGCAGTTCAGGCTCCTTCAAGTCCATCTTCCCCACAAAGACCTCGCCCGTTGAGCCGTTCAGGGTAATGAAATCCCCCTCCCTGATAGTCTTCTCCCCGACGGTGACCGTCTTTTCATTGCTATCTATCTGCAGGTCCTCGCAACCCACCACACAGCACTTCCCCCATCCCCTCGCCACCACCGCGGCATGGGAGGTCTTTCCGCCCGTCGCCGTGAGTATCCCCCTGGCCGCGTGCATCCCGCCCACGTCCTCGGGGCTCGTCTCCTGCCTCACGAGAATCACGTCCTCGCCCTGCGCCGCCCAGTCTTCCGCGTCTTTGGCGGTGAAGACCACGGCGCCCGTAGCGGCCCCGGGCACGGCGTCTATACCCCTGGCAAAAAGATTTTTTCTCAGCACATCCGGAGCTATGGAAGGGTCTATTACCGGATAAAAAAGGCCCTCTATATCCTTGTCCCTGATCCTCAAGACGGCCTCCTCCCTGGTCGCCAGCTTTTCCTTGACCATATCCACGGCTATCTTAAAAGCCGCAGCCGGGGAACGCTTGCCCGTACGGGTCTGGAGTATGTAAAGTTTACCCTCCTCTATGGTAAACTCTATGTCCTGCATATCCTTGTAATGGCCTTCGAGCTTCTTCCTCACGTCCTCGAGTTGCCTGTATACGTCGGGCATAATCTTTTTAAGGTCCAGTAGATGGAGGGGCGTACGGATGCCTGCAACGACGTCCTCGCCCTGGGCGTTCATAAGGAGGTCCCCGTAAAAGACGTCCTCACCGGAATTGGGGTCGCGTGTAAAACAGACCCCCGTGCCTGAATCTTCACCCTTGTTGCCGAAGACCATCTGCACCACGTTCACCGCTGTGCCGAGAAGCCCGGTTATCTTCTCAACCCTCCTGTAGGTAACGGCCTTTTCAGCCATCCAGGAGCCGATAACCGCGTCTATGGAGCCCCAGAGCTGCGCTGTGGGGTCCTGAGGAAAATCCTCTCCCGTATGATCCCTGTAGACCTTCTTGAGGCACGGTATGAGCGCCGCAAGCTCCTCCTCGTTCACCTCGGTGTCGAGTATAACGGCCTTTTTTGTGCCAAGCCTCTTCCTTGTGAGAGTATCTTTGATTTTACCGAACTCCCGGTCGAAGACCAGCCTGTCTATTCCCTTGGCCGTGGAGCCGTACATGAATATAAAACGCCTGTAGGCGTCAAGAGCGAACCTTCTGTTCGACGTCTTTTTTGCGAGACCTTCTACGGATACGTCGTTGAGACCGAGGTTCAGGATGGTCTCCATCATCCCGGGCATACTCATGGCCGCGCCCGACCTTACCGAGACAAGGAGCGGGTCTTCGGGGTCGCCGAGCTTTTTGCCCACCAATTTTTCAAGCCTCTTTAAATGCTTTGACACCTCCGCGGCGAATCCGCGCGGGTATTTTTTTCCGTGTTTATAATAATAGTCGCAGACCTCGGTGGTAATGGTAAAGCCGGCCGGGACGGGAAGCCCTATATTTGTCATCTCGGCAAGGCCCGCTCCCTTGCCGCCGAGAAGCACCTTCATACGGGCCATGTCGCTACCTTTGCCCTCGGCCTTGCCTCCTCCAAAGAAATAAACATGTTTTTTGATCGCCATACCCCCTCCGGGAATCTCCATGAAGTGGTTAAGTGCTTGAAAAACCTTGGATTATCTGTGACAATACCTGTATATGAGGATTAATCTGCTCATTTACCCCATTCAAGAAAGACTAGCAAAAAAAAGATAAAATGTCATCAAGTAATTGATATAATCTCAATGAAAATCCGAAAAATTTCACCAATTCACCTTTCAGACAGTGGACAATCCGGATAGAGGGTTTGAAGATGATCTCTGAATTCAAATGGCCCGGCGACAGGGAGAGGGTGAAGGCCGTAGAGGCAATGCTCGTCAAGAGGACGGTCATAGCGCCACTCACAAAAAAACCCCGGTACGTGGCCGGAGTTGACGCGGCGTTCATGGAAGGAAAGGTCATCGCCGCGGCGTGCCTCTTTGAATACCCGTCACTTGAGTTCGTGGAGGAGAGACACACCGTAAGGACGCTCTCTTTCCCCTATATCCCGGGCTACCTCTCCTTCAGGGAAGGCCCCGCTGTTATCGAGGCCGTCGAGGGGCTTACAAAACGGCCCGACCTCGTAATATTCGACGGACAGGGCATAGCCCATCCCAGGGGCCTTGGGCTGGCCTCCTTTGCCGGGGTCCTCCTCGACATACCCTCGGTGGGATGCGCAAAGTCGAGGCTCATAGGCGCTTTCACGGAACCGGGCGTTAAAAAGGGGGCCTGGTCTCCATTAACATACAAAAACAAGACCATAGGGGCGGTCGTAAGGACAAGAGAGAACAAAAAACCCCTCTTCGTCTCCCCGGGCCACAGAGTGGACATTGCGGGGGCCGTTGAGATAGTGCTCGGGTGCGTAAAAAAATTCAGGATTACCGAGCCCATAAGGTGCGCCGACGCCCTCTCGAAGAGGATAAAAGGTTCAATACAATCCGGGGATGATTATTAAAGGGGGGATTTTTTCCCGGGGGAAAAGCAATACGGGGGGCCGGGCCTTCCTATGAAATAGCCCTGCGCGTAATCGACGTCGAACTTCTTGAGGAGAGCGAGGGTCTCCTCGTTCTCCACGAACTCGGCCACGGTCTTTATCCTCATGCCGTGGGCCACGTCTATCATGGCCTTTACAAAAAGCTGGTCGTCAGGGTTTTCATTGAGCCTCCTTATGAATGAGCCGTCTATCTTTATGTAATCCACGTCCATCTCCTTGAGATAATTAAAAGAGGTAAAGCCCACGCCGAAGTCGTCGAGAGAGAAGCTGCATCCCATCTTTTTCAACTCTTTTATAAATTCCATGGCCTTGTCCATGTTTTTTACGGCCGCCGTCTCGGTTATCTCGAAGACCACCGAGGCCTTATCCCTCCCGGATATCTCTTTTTTGAGGAAAGCAAGAAACTCTTCGTCGCCGAGATCTATGCCCGAGAGGTTCAAGCTGAAACAGACCTCCTTGCCCTGCGCCCGCATTATCTCCTGCAGGTCCAGCGCCTTTCTTATAATTATCCTGTCCATTGAGCCTATGAGGCCAAAGACCTCGGCCGTGTCTATGAAAGCCCCGGGGGCGAGAATCTTCCCTTTCTCGTCTATCATCCTCGCCAAGGCCTCGTAGTGCGTTACGCTGCCATCCTTTAAAGAGAGGATGGGCTGGAACCACGGTACGAAACGCACCTCTTTAAGCGCGGAGACTATCCTGTTCTTCCATTCGAGCCTCGAGTGCATCTTCTCAAGAGCCCTGTCCTCGGGACGGTAGAGATGGGCCCTGTTGCGCCCCAGTTCCTTGGCCCTCATCATGGCGGCGTCCGCCCTGGTAAGGAGTTCGCCCGTGTTTTTACCGTGTACCGGGTAGAGGACAACGCCGATGCTTATGGTAGACTGGCCGTGGCCGCCGAGGCGCGCCTCCTCCACCATTTTTCTCAACTCATCGGCTACCTCGACGGCGGCCACAGCGTCCACGTACGGCAGGAATACGGCGAACTCGTCTCCGCTCAGCCTCGCCACAAGGGGTTCCACCCCCCTGGAGGCCCTGTATTTTCCATATAACGCAGTGACGTTGTCGTTAAGGAACTTCCCAAGGCGCCTCAGAAATACGTCCCCCATGGCATGACCGTAGGTGTCGTTGAGGAACATGAACCGGTCTATGTTTATGAGAAACAACGCTCCCGAAGCCCCCGGCGCCGCGCCGTCGCACAGAATCCACTCCTTCAAAAGCCCCGTGAACCTCGACCTGTTGAGCAGACCCGTCAGGTGGTCGTGGGTGGCCATGTGGGCGAGTTTTCTCTCCGAGACCGTCTTTTCGGTAACGTCCTCCTGTATGGCAAAAAAATGTTTTATACGCCCGTCTTCGCCCATGACGGGAGATATAACAATTTTGCTCCAGTAGTACGCACCCGTCTTCTTTTTGTTCTTGAACTCCCCTGTCCAGGTCCTCCCGGAGCGGATCGTATCCCAGAGGTCCCTGTAAACCTCAACGGGCGTCTCCCCCGAAGAGAGGATGCTCGGGGTCCGGCCCATGACCTCCTCGCGGCTGTAACCGGTCATCTTTTCAAATGTGGGGTTTACATATTCTATCCTCCCCTCCGGGTCTGTAATAACGACGCCGTTCATGCTGTACTGGAGAACGGATGAGAGTTTTTTCAACTCATATTCCTTCTTTTTCTGCTCCGTAATGTCCCTTACGATGGCGAGGAAGATAAACCCGCCTTCTATCTCGGCGGGCGACATGGTTATGGAGATGGGGAACTCCGTACCGTCCTTTCTGAGCGCCTCGTACTCGCGTACCTCTCCGGCGACCTTTGATTTGCCGGTCTCAACAAATCTCTTTACGGCCTCGCTGTGGGCCTTCCTGTACCTCTCAGGCATGAGTACCGTCACGTCGCGGCCTAAAATTTCCTGACCGGAATAACCGAAGATCTTCTCCGCGGTCCTGTTGAACCCCCATATCTTCTCCTTCCCGTCTATTACCACGACGGCGTCGCTCGCCGTATCAAAGAGCGTGCGGTAACGGAGTTCGCTGGCCCGGAGCGCCTTTTCCACAGCCCTGCGCCTCTTCTCCACAATCGCCTGGACGGCCTGGTCGGCTATATCCGCGGCAAAGGTTATCTCGTCCTCGGCCCATCTGCGCATGGGCCCCACATGTTCGTGACATACGACGCCTATAACCTTCCCCCCCATTCGCATGGGAGCGTCGAGCATGGAGGTTATATTATAAGGTTTGAGATAGACGTCCATAAAGCCGCACGTCCTCGGGTCACTGCGGGCGTCGTGGGCGTCGATGGCCCTGCCAACGTCAAGGGCCTTGAAATAGTCCGGGTAGTCGGCGGCCATGACGACTTCTCCGCTTGTGTGGCGTGCGGGGGTAAGTTCAAAGAGGTCCCTGCACCTGAGTGCCGTGTTGTCCTTGTTGAAAAGCCAGACGCTCACCCTTTCAACCCCCAGGGTCTTTGCCGATATCTCCGTCAAGAATCCGAGGAGGTCCCCGAGGTGGCGGTCGCCCGCGGCCACCCTCTTTGTAATGTAAAGGAGCGCGCCTCTCTGGCTCGCTATCCTGTCGAGGGTCTTGCGGTCTTCCTCTTCCTTTTTCTTTCTCTCGGTAATGTCCTGAACCGTACCCACCATCCTCAGGGGTTTTCCCGTGGCGTCAAAGACCACTCCTGCCTCTCCGTGAAGCGTTCTCACCTCGCCGTCGGGCCTCACTATCCTGTAGTCTACGGAATAGGGTTTTTTGTTATAAATGGCGTCATCGAGAGACCTCTTTATATACTCCCTGTCATCGGGGTGTATGAAGTCCAGAAAGGCCTCGAAAGTGGAGCCGAATTCGTCCCCTTTCAGACCGAATATCCTGTATACCTCTTCAGACCTCGTAACCTTTTTCTTCACCAGGTCCCAGTCCCAACTCCCCATCTTCGCGACTTCCTGGGCCTTCTTGAGGCCCTCGATCGTCCTTGTAAGCTCTTCTTTCCTTTCATTTATCTCAGAGGCCATGCCGTTGAACGCAGAGGCGAGCAAGCCTATCTCGTCCCCCGTCTCCACTGGTATCTTCACGCTGTAGTCGCCGCCGGCCATGGCCGTAGCCACCGAGCAGAGCTTCCTGAGATAAAAGACCGTCCTCTTGTAAAAGACAAAGAATAAGAAGAAGACCAGCCCCGAGGTTACAAGGGCCACTATGAATACGGACTTTCTTATCAAAAAGACGGACATTAAGGCCTCGGCCGCGTCGTACTTGACCACGAGCGTCCATTTCAGTCCCGGCATGCACATGGACGCGCCGGCCACATCCACACCCCTGAAGTCTTTATAAAAGCCGCTCATCTCTCTTCCCGAGTCGAGGCACGCCCTGACGGGCGGCGTATCCACCCGGGCATTGACCTCACCGCCGGTGCGAGGAAAAGTACCCGCTATTATGCGCCCCTTACCATTGACGAGGAAGGCCTCCATCGACTTTCTCCTACCTCTTTTCCACGACAGGACCCCGTGGTCCCCGCTCAACCCCCCGCTTAACACCCTGTCAAGTTCGGAGACAGGGATAATCGTGGTGAGGACGCCTGTTGTTTCACCTGTTACGCTGCTCCTTACGGGAGAGGATATGGCTAGTTCGATGGGCTCGCCCGGCGACGCTGGGAGTTCCACGGCAGACGTGCCCTTCTTCCCCTCATTAAAAAACACTTCTTTTGATATATCCCTTGCCTTCAGAGAGGGGTCGGTGGAGGAGACCACCCTTGCGTCAAGGTCGGCGACGAAAATCTTCGTCACGGAAGGGTCGAGGGGGAGTATTTCTTTAACGAGGTAATCGTCGAGGCCGGAGTTCAAGTCCCGCACACCGGCTGCCCGCTTTTCGAGTTCATCCCTTACAAAGAAGTCTCCCGAAGTATGCACGGTCATCCTCTTTGCCATCTCAAGGAAGGCAAAGACCTGCGCTTCATAGGCGTTGGCTATGATCGTCAGGTCTTCGACGACCTGGCTCTCGACGATCTTCTTGTCCTGGTAGTAGCTGTAAGTAAAACCGGCTATTACGGGCAGAAATATGATGATGAGGAAGATAAAGAACTTCCTTGAAAGGGAAAATGAAGGTTTTACCATCCGAGGCACCGCGCTTGGACCTTTACGCTCCCGGATGCAGACCCTGATGTGTGGTTAAGGATGTGTGGTTAAAAAAGGAATATAAATATCATCTAAAATTTAACATAAAATCAGAAAATTGCAATTTTTTTTAACTGACAAAAGGCCCGTAAGAAGGGTTCGGGTTTTTTTGTTACTGCCCTTGGCAAGGGTGGCCGCGGGATGCCGCCTTAAAAAAGTCAGAAGCTGTACCTCGCCCTTAAATAGACGTTGTTGTTGCCTTCGAGAGAGCCGAATTCCGTATAGTCGAACCTCCCCGAAAAGATATTGGCGCCCACGGTGGTACGCAGGTTGTCAGATACATCGTAACTCAAAGAGGGTCTCAGGTAAACGTCCCTGTCAGAGGGGGAATAGAATGCGAAGAGACCCGCCTTGAGGGTCTGTGCGAGAAAGAGTTTCGTAAGCCTCAGGGTAAGGAGGTGGCGGAACTCGTCCCTTACGGGGCTTCCCAATGAAAGCGACGATGTGTATCCGCCGTAATCGAGAATTTGATCCACCTCGTACTGGATACCGGCCTTTAAGTCCCCACCTAGGTCGCGCGTATACCCGGCGAGGTATTTTATCGAGGAGTTCTCAATGTTGCCGTCCCTGCCCGAGGGGTCGTTCCTTGAATCATAATAACCCACCTCCAGGGTCCCTATACCGCCGGGCACCACGCCCCTGAGGCTGAACCCATAGACCCGGAGCCTGGGGTAGAAGAATTTTTCCTTTGCTGCGTCGAGTATGCCGCGGGGCTCCTTGTAAAAACCGTTGAAGAAATAAAACGCCGCCTCATATCCCCTTATGTTCCTGTAAGCCCGGAGGGCGAACTCCATGTTTTCCCCAGAGACAGCGGGCTCCACAAATGTCCTGTTCGTGGCTTGCCCCGATATCTCGCCTTTAAGGCCGTCGAAGAAGGAGAGCCTGTCGCCGCGGATGCTCGAGTTGGGCTCGAAAAATGGTATGAGGACGAAATCAAGGTTTACGCTATCTAAAAAGAGCCAGACCCTTAGGGCGTCGCTGGGCAGTTTAAGGTACTCGTCGTCCCTGCCCGTAAAAAACGACACGTAATCCTTGGGGAAAAGGTCGTTTATGAAGAGGAAATCCCCCGTACCCCATGTGAGTATCTGCCTGCCGGCCTTGATATCCATAACCTCGGAGGGGCGCAAAAAGAGGTTCAACTCCCTGAAGTAGGCGTTAAGGGACTCGTCATAGCCGTCGGCGAGGGCCTCTCCCTTGGCATAGACCTCGCCCGAGAGGGCGTCGAGGAACCCCGGAAAATAGGAATATTTTAATTGGAGCCTCACGTCGGCGAGATTGAAGGTGTTCTTCTCGGCCCTGTCGTCGCCGAACTTGGCGCCGTACGCGCCTTCGACGAAACCGTGGACAGGGGACCCATGGGCCGGCGTACCATGGAAGACAAAAACAAAAAATAGAGCGGCGGCGACGTTATATAAGAACCTTTTTCTCATTTTTTTATATTTTGCCCGCCTTCGTGGTGAGATTCACTGCAATCAAAAAAAACATCTCTTTCACCACACGCGCGTCCTTCTTCAAATTATAACCTTACCCACCTCCGAGGAGGGCCCGCAGCCTTTAAAGACCAGTCGCCTCCTCCCGCGCCCGCACCTTCTTAAAAGTTTCTGACTTCACCCGCCTCCGCGGAGGTCTTCGCAGCCATAAAAACCCTGCCACCACTATACTGCGCACTCTTCATAAAAACCCTTACTTCACCCACCTCCGGGGAGGTCTGCGTAAAAACCTTTCAGTAAAAATATTTTCCTTGAGGCCCGCGTTATACTTTATGTCATTGAATTCAATGAGCGTACTTCCGCCGTCTACAGGCACGGCCTCGGCCTTTATCACGGTGGGTATCCCCTGAACGTCTCTTATCTCAGTGGTGGTCATGGTCTTGTAAAGCTTGCCGCCCTTGTCGAAATACTCGGCCTTGAGAGGCAAAAAGTTTTCCCTGTCTATCCAGACCGTATATGAGGAAAACTCCACGATGTCGCTGTCCAAGGGAGTGTTCTTTATTACATAGGCGGGTCTATTGCCGAGGTCCTCTTCGCGCAAAAACTCGTGGGTGTCGA